>JANPGJ010000411.1:0-1900 GCA_031423955.1 Burkholderiales bacterium | reverse complement strand
GCTCGATGGCGTCTCGCAAAGCCTGGCCGGCCGCAATGGAATTCTGGAACTGTTGCCGCTTTCGCTGGCGGAATTGCGTCCGCAAGGGCTGGCACCAAAGCGGCTCGATGAAATGCTCCTGAAGGGGTTTTATCCCGCCCTCCATGCGCGGCCTGTCTCGGCCTACGACTGGCTGCAGAGCTATATCGTCACCTATGCGGAGCGGGACGCGCGGCAATTGAGCGTGATCCAGGACCTGAACGCGTTCCAGCGCTTCCTGCGCCTGACTGCGGTGCGTACCGGGCAGTTGCTCAACATTGCCAGCCTGGCCAGTGATAGCGGTGTTTCGGAACACACCGCGCGCCATTGGTTGTCGATACTCGAGACCTGCTACCTGATTTTCTCTGTCCGCCCGCATCTGAACAATTTCGGCAAGCGATTGATCAAGATGCCCAAACTCTATTTTCACGACGTGGGCCTGGCTGCCGCGCTGCTGGGCATCCAGACGGCCGACCAGGTGGCCACGCACCCGCTCAAGGGTGCGCTGTTCGAAACCATGGTGGTGGGCGAGTTTCTCAAGGCTCGCCGCAATGCCGGGCGCCGCGACCAGCTTTACTTCTGGCGCGACAACATCGGCACCGAGGTTGACCTGGTGCTCGAGCAAGGGCAGGCACTCGCGGCCGTCGAGATCAAGGCAGGTTCGCGGGTTGCCGGCGATGCGACGTCGTCGCTGCGCAAATGGCAAAAGTATGCTGGTGAGGTAGAGACGTTTCTGGGCGTTGTTTACGGCGGGACGGACGCGTACGAACGTCAGGGCGTTTCGGTGCTGCCGTGGGGCGATTTGTAGCACTGGCGACCCTTGAACCAGCCGGGCCATATTCATCGGCCATGAAAGCTGCAGCATGATCGCGAGTCTGCGCGCGAAACCGAGCGACCGCCAACGTAGAAAGGCGCCTTCGCGGTAACAACCGGTCCCGTGTCTCGTGTGCCCGCTGTCTCGCGCTAAACCAGCCCCGCGTACGAGCCGCCATCAAGTTGCAGATTCTGCCCCGAGATGAAGCCCGCCTGTGCGCTGCACAGATAGGCGCACGCGTCACCGAATTCCTTCGGCGTGCCGAAGCGCTTGGCCGCGATCGATTCGACGATCTCGGCGCGCGCCTGGTCATAGGTGATGCCCTGCTCGCGCATCATGCGCTCGGCCATGAAGCGCTGGCGATCGGTGTCGATGCGTTCCGGCAACAGGCTGTTGATGGTGACGTTGTCAACCGCGACTTCGAGCGAAAGGGATTTCGAGAACGCGGTCAGGCCGGCACGCGCGCCGGTGGACAGCGCCATCGGCGGGCGCGGCGACTTGACCATCGCCGAGGTGATGTTGATGATGCGGCCGAACTTGCGGGCACGCATGCCGGGCACGAGCGCGCGGATCAACAGTGCCGGCGCCAGCATGTTGGCTTCGAGCGCGCTGATCCACAGATCGTGATGCCAGTCAGACAGCTTGCCCGGCGGCGGGCCGGCGTTGTTGTTGACCAGGATGTCGGCCTCCGGGCAGGCCGCGATCAGTGCCGCGCGTCCGGCTTCGGTGGTGATGTCGGCGGCGACACCATGCACCACCGCCCCGGTTTCCTGCGCGACCTCCTGGGCAGTCTTGTGCGCCCGCTCCGCAGTACGCCCGTTGATGTAGACGATGCAGCCCTCGCGCGCCAGCGCCGCGGCGCAGGCCTTGCCCAGGCCGCGCGAGGAGGCACAGACGATCGCGCGGCGTCCCGCAATGCCCAGGTCCATCGCCGCGGCCTAGCGACGGCTGCGGGCGACGCCTGTGCCCATCAGCCCGTTGACCAGCCGGCCGACGCGGCGCGGCAGGCTGTGGCGGTCGCCGGTGGCCGGCACCAGCTGCTCGCTGAGCACATAGCGGATCAGCATC
>JANPGJ010000410.1:0-23987 GCA_031423955.1 Burkholderiales bacterium | reverse complement strand
GTCGGCGACCGGCGTGTCCAGCCAGTCGACCTTGTTCATCTTGCGCACGACCACGAACTCGTCGCGGTTGGTCCCGATGGTTCCGTAGTAGTTGAAGCCGTAGCTGAACTGCGCGTAGCCGCCGATCATGTGGGTCGGCTTCAACACGATGCGGGTCACCGAGTTGTGGATGCCGCCGCGCGCGCCGGTGATCTCCGACCCCGGCGTGTTGACGATCTTTTCCTGCGCGTGGTACATCATCACCATGCCGGGCTTGACGCGCTGGCTGACCACCGCACGGGCGGCGATCGCACCGTTGATATTGAACAGTTCGATCCAGTCGTTGTCGACGATGCCGACCCGCTTCGCATCGTCTTCGCTGAGCCACACGCAGGGCCCGCCGCGGCTGAGCGTCAGCATCAGCAGGTTGTCGGTATAGGTCGAATGGATGCCCCACTTCTGGTGCGGGGTGATGAAGTTGAGCGCGATTTCCGGGTTGCCGTTCGGCTTGACGCCCTGGATGCCGGCTGTCGTCTTCAGGTCCACCGGCGGCCGGTAGCTGGTGAAACCTTCGCCAAATGCGATCATCCACGGGTGGTCCATGTAGAACTGCTGGCGCCCGGTCAGGGTGCGCCAGGGAATCATCTCGTGGACATTGGTGTAGCCGGCGTTGTAGGAAACCGTTTCGCTCTCGATGCCGCTCCAGGTCGGCGAGGAAATGATCTTGCGCGGCTGCGCCTGCACGTCGCGGAAGCGGATCTTCTCGTCTTCGCGATGGATCGCCAGATGGGTGTGATCACGCCCGGTCTGCTTGCCCAGGGCCTGCCAGGCCTTGACCGCCACATGGCCGTTGGTCTCGGGCGCGAGTTGCAGAATCACCT
Organism: Burkholderiales bacterium; assembly: GCA_031423955.1. GTDB lineage: Bacteria > Pseudomonadota > Gammaproteobacteria > Burkholderiales > JAEUOS01 > JAEUOS01. The sequence continues at coordinate 23,127 of JANPGJ010000410.1, read as the reverse complement.
CGCAGGCGTCGATGTCGGTCTCGATTTTCGGCATCCCGCAGGTCACGCCTTCTGCGCTGACCTGCCCGCTCAACTCACCAAGTTGCCGGACCTCGGTCTCGGTGTTCCAGGCGATGCCCTTGCCGCCGTTGCCGACCTTGGCCATCAGCGGGCCCAGCGCGGTGAAGCGCTTGTAGACATTCGGATAGTCGCGTTCGACCACCGCCATGTTGGGCGCGGTCTTGCCCGGTACCAGCGCGCATTCACCACGCTTCCAGTCACGCACTTCGAACGGCTGTGCCAGTTCCGCCGGGCTGTCGTGCATCAGCGGGGTGAGCACCAGTTCCCGTTCGACACCCAGGTGGCCGACGCAGACCTCGCTGAACTTCTTGGCGAAGCCCTTGTAGATGTCCCAGTCGCTGCGCGATTGCCAGGCCGGATCGACCGCGGTGGACAGCGGATGGATGAAGGGATGCATGTCGCTGGTGTTGAGGTCGTTCTTCTCGTACCAGGTGGCGGTCGGCAAAACGATGTCGCTGTAAAGGCAGGTGGTGCTCATGCGGAAGTCGAGGGTCACAAGCAGGTCGAGCTTGCCTTCCGGCGCCTTGTCGTGCCATACAACTTCGGTCGGCTTGGCCTCCTCGGCGCCCAGGTCCTTGCCCTGCACGCCATTGCTGGTGCCCAGCAGGTGCTTCAAGAAATACTCGTGCCCCTTGCCGCTGGAGCCCAGCAGGTTGGAGCGCCACACGAACATGTTGCGCGGCCAGTTGTCGGGGTGGTCGGGATCGGTGCAGCTCATCTTGAGCGTGCCGTCCTGCAGGCCCTTGACCGCATAGTCCTTCGATTCCATGCCGGCAGCCAGCGCATCCTTCACCACCGTGAGCGGATTGGTCTGCAGTTGCGGCGCCGAAGGCAGCCAGCCCATCCGTTCGGCGCGCACGTTGTAGTCGATCATGCTGCCGGCGTACAGCGCCTTGTCGGCCAGCGGCGAGATCACCTCCTCCATGCCGAGCTTCTCGTAGCGCCACTGGTCGGTGTGGGCATAGAAGAAACTGGTGCTGTTCATCTGGCGCGGCGGCCGGATCCAGTCGAGCGCGAAGGCCAGTGCGGTCCAGCCGGTCTGCGGCCGCAGTTTTTCCTGGCCGACGTAATGCGCCCAGCCGCCGCCGCTCTTGCCGATGCAGCCGCACATCATCAGCATGTTGATCACGCCGCGGTAGTTCATGTCGCTGTGGTACCAGTGGTTCATCGCCGCGCCGATGATCACCATCGAGCGGCCCTGCGTCTTGTGCGCGTTCTCGGCGAACTGGCGTGCCACGGTGATCAACTGGGCGCGCGGAGTACCGGTGATGCGCTCCTGCCAGGCCGGCGTGTAAGGCGTATCGTCGTCGAAGCTCGCAGCTGCGAATTCGCCGGCGAGGCCGCGCGCCACACCGTAGTTGGCGACCTGCAGGTCGAACACGGTAGCCACCAGCACCTCGCGCTCGGCACCCGGCTGCCCCAGACGCAGGCGCTTGACCGGCACCGTGCGCACCAGCACGTCGGTCTGCTTGTTGCTCGGAAAGTTTTCGCTGACGATGCCGCCGAAATACGGAAAGCCGACCCGCGCGACCGGCGCATCAGGCGCGGCGCCCTCGAGCAGCGACAGCTTGAGCCTGACCGCCTGGCCGTGCTGCGCTTCCCTGGCTTCCAGGTTCCACTGGCCCTGGTCGGCACGCCCATCCGCGCCCCAGCGAAAGCCGATGGCGCCATGCGGCAGCACCACCTGGCCGGACTCGTCGAAGGCCACGGTCTTCCATTCGGGATTGTTGGCCTGGCCCAGGCAGCCGGCGAAATCGGATGCGCGCACATAGCGATCCGGCACATTGATGACTTCGCCGCCGGGCAGCGTGTGTTCCTTCAAGGTCACCAGCATCGGCATGTCGGTATAGCGACGCACGTACTCGTCGAAGTAGGCGCTGCGCGCGCCGCTGTCGGGAAAATAGAACTCCTTCAGGATCACGTGGCCCATGGCCATGGCCACGGCCGCATCGGTGCCCTGCTTCGGATGCATCCAGATGTCGGCCAGCTTGGCGACTTCGGAATAGTCCGGCGTCACCGCCACCGTCTTGGTGCCCTTGTAACGCACCTCGGTAAAGAAGTGCGCGTCCGGGGTGCGGGTTTGCGGCACATTCGAGCCCCAGGCGATGATGAAGCCCGAGTTGAACCAGTCGGCCGATTCCGGCACGTCGGTCTGCTCGCCCCAGACCTGCGGGCTCGACGGCGGCAGGTCGCAATACCAGTCGTAGAAGCTCATGCAGACGCCGCCGATCAGGCTCAGGTAGCGGCTGCCGGCCGCATAGCTGACCATCGACATCGCCGGAATCGGCGAGAAGCCGATGATGCGATCGGGGCCATGTTTCTTGATCGTATGCACATTGGCGGCGGCGATGATCTCGTTGACCTCGTCCCAGCCCGCGCGCACGAAGCCACCGAGACCGCGCACCTGTTGGTAGTCGCGACGCCTGGCATCGTCCTCGACGATCGAGGCCCATGCGGCGACCGGATCCTGCGTGCGGCGCGCCGCGCGCCAGCTCTTGAGCAGGCGGCCGCGGATCAACGGATATTTGACACGATTGGCGCTGTACAGGTACCAACTGTAGCTGGCGCCGCGCGAGCAGCCGCGCGGCTCGTGGTTAGGCATGTCCCAGCGCGTGCGCGGGTAGTCGGTCTGCTGGGTTTCCCAGGTGACGATGCCGCCCTTGACGTAAATCTTCCACGAGCAAGAACCGGTGCAGTTGACACCATGGGTGGAACGCACGATCTTGTCGTGCGCCCAGCGATTGCGGTAGCCGTCTTCCCAAGTGCGGTCTTCGCCGTTGGTGACGCCGAAGCCGTCGGCAAAGGATTCCGTGGGGTTGCTGAAGTAGCTCAGGCGGTCAAGAAAGTGCGACATGTGGGTTCCTTCGATGGAAAACGGCGCGACGAGGGTTTCAGCAGGGCATCTGCGCGCCTTTGCGCGCGTAGGTCCACCAGGTGACGGCGATGCAGATCAGGTAGAAGGCGATGAACACATATAGCGCGCCCTCCGGCCCGCCGGTCAGGCTGATCGATGTGCCATAGCTCTTGGGAATGAAAAAGCCGCCATAGGCCGCCATTGCCGCCGAGAAGCCGAGCACCGCCGCCGCCTCGCGGTTGCCGTCCTTGATCGCCTTTTCCTGCTCGGCAGCGCCCTTGCCGGCGGCCTCGCGCTGGCGCTCGGTCATGAAGATCACCGGGATCATCCGAAAGGTCGAACCGTTGCCGATGCCGGTGGTCAGGAACAGCAGCAGGAACATCACGAAAAAGCCGGCGAAGCTGCCGCCCGAGGGGCCCCAAGGCAGGGACAGGGCCCCTGCCGCGCCCTTGGGCAGGAAGTACAGCACCCCGCCCACCGCCAGCGCCATCACCACGAAGTTCCACAAGGTCACGGTGGCGCCCCCGAGCTTGTCTGAAAGCCAGCCGCCGAAGGGCCGGATCACCGCGCCGACCAGCGGCCCCAGCCAGGCGAACTGCAGCGGATTGATGCCGGGAAACTGCGATTTGATGAGCAGCGGAAAGCCGGCGGCATAGCCGATGAAGGAACCGAAGGTGCCGAGGTACAAGAGGCACATCAGCCAGTTGTGCTTGCGCTTGAAGATCACCGCCTGATCGGTGAACGAAGATTGCGCGTCGGCGATGTCGTTCATGAAGAACCAGGCCGCAATCGAAGCCAGAATGATCCACGGCACCCAAATGAAGGCGGCGTTTTGCGCCCATACCTGGCTCGATTGCCCGCTCTTGGAGACAATGGTCTGCGGATCGCCGCCCAGAACCCCGAAAATGCCGAGTGTGATCACCATCGGTGACAGGAACTGCACCACCGACACGCCAAGGTTGCCCAGGCCGGCGTTGACGCCCAGCGCCGAGCCCTTGCGTTCCTTGGGAAAGAAGAAGTTGATGTTGGCCATCGACGACGAGAAATTGCCGCCGCCCAGCCCGCACAGGAGCGCCAGCGCCAGAAAGGTCGGATAGGTGGTGGTCGGGTCCTGGATCGCGATGCCGATGCCGATTGCCGGAATCAACAGCGAGGCGGTGGAAATCGCGGTCCAGCGCCGGCCGCCGAAGACCGGCACGATGAACGAGTAAAAGATCCGCAGGGTGGCCCCGGACAGGGCCGGCGCCGCCGCTAGCCAGAACAGCTGGTTGGTGGTGAAGCGAAAGCCCAACGCATTGAGGTTGACCGCCGCCACGCTCCACAACTGCCACACGGCGAACGCCAGGAACAGCGCCGGCACCGAGATCCACAGGTTGGTGGCGGCGATCGCCTGGCCCTGGGTGCGCCAGAAATCCTTGTCTTCCGGCGTCCAGATAGTCAGTACGCCGCCGTGCTTGAGCGGGTTGGCAGGCGCTGCCTGCGGAGTGGGAATGACGGCCATGAGGGTTCTCCTTCGGTTATGCGAGTACCGCTGCCTAGGATCCGGCGGACGCTGCCGCCCGGTTGGCGGCCGGCGCATGCGCGGCCAGCGGGCTGGCCGGCGAATGCAGGCCCATCACCTCGGTCTTGCGCACTTCGGTCCAGTACATCCAGATCAGCGAGACCCAGACGATGCCGTAGAGCAGCATGAAGGCGCTGGAGCGGATGCCGGTGAAATCCTGCAGCGCGCCGAACATGATCGGCAGCACGAAGCCGCCCATGCCGCCAGCCAGGCCGACCACACCGGAAATGGCGCCGATGTTGTGCGGGTATTCGTCGGCGATGTACTTGAACACCGAGGCCTTGCCGAAGGCCCAGGCGATGCCCATCAGGAACATCAGCGCGGTGAAGACCCAGACGTTCAAGCCGATGCGGAAGGTCTTCGGACCGTCGATCCCCAGCACGGTGAATTCGGTCTGCGGGTAGGACAGGATGAACAGGCAGATCCAGCTGACCCACAGCACCCACCAGGTGACGTTGTGCGCGCCGTGCTTGTCGGACAGCCAGCCGCCGACGGCACGCAGCACACCGCCCGGCAGCGAGAAGCAGGCCGCCAGCAGGGCGGCGACACGGATGTCCATGCCGTATTCGCCGACGTAGTACTGCACCATCCACAGGGACAGCGCGACATAGCCGCCGAACACGATCGAGTAGTACTGGCAGTATTTCCAGACGTTCGGGTCCTTCAGCGTCGCGAGTTGCTCGCGCAGGGTGACCTTGGCCGGCACCAGGTGGCTCGGATCGGAATGGCTGAAGAACCAGAACAGGATCGCGGTCACCAGCATCGCCGCAGCGTAGATCTGCGGCACGAACTGCCAGCCGATCGCCACCACGATCACCGGCGCCACGAATTTGTTGAGCGCGGCACCGGAGTTGCCGGCGCCGAACACGCCCATCGCGAAGCCCTGCTGGTCCTTCTTGAACCAGCGCGCCACATACGGGGTGCCGACCGAGAATGACCCGCCAGCCATGCCCACGAACAGGCCGAGCACCAGGAAATGCCAGTACTGGGTGGCGTAGCCGATCAGCCAGATCGGCACCACGCAGCACAGCATCAGGATGAAGAACACGATGCGGCCGCCGTAGCGGTCGGTCCACAGGCCTAGCGGCACCCGGATCAGCGAGCCGGTGAGCACCGGCGTCGCCGCCAGCAGGCCGAATTCCGTGGCGTTCAAGCCCAGCGTCTTCTTGATCGGAATGCCGATCACGCCGAACATCATCCAGATCGCGAAGCAGATGGTGAAGGCGAGCGTACTGACGACCAGCGTCGATACCGCCTTGCCCTGTTGCGTGCTTGCCATGAGTCACTCCCCGCTTGACATGAGTGCCAATGTAGGCGGTGCGGGCAACCCCGCCTATTCCCCTGTCGGCGAGCGGCGCGAAGGCGTCCGGCGGATGCGCCATCGTCCGGAAGAACTATGGCCGGACAGCAGGGTTATTGAGCGCGGCGCGGCGCGCCGGCGCGATGCCGCCGGCCCGCCAGCTTCGGGTTGCCGCAACCATCCAGGGAGAACGCCGGGCAGCCGTCGACAGGCCGGGCACCGGCCTTCGCAAGCGGCCCGGGCGTCAGCGCAGCACCAGCACCGGAATGGCGGTGTGGCCCAGCACCTCGTCGGTGGCGCTGCCGTGCAACAGGCGGTCGAGGCAGGTGCGGTCATGCGACGCCATCACGATCAGGTCGCAGCCATGGCGCTGGGCGGCGGCGACGATCGCCTCGGCGACGTTGTCGTCAGCCACCTGCAGGACCTCGCACGGGACACCGGCAGCGCCGGCGCGGGCGGTGATTCGATCGAGTGCGGATTGCCCATGCTGCCGGGCAGGCGGCAGCATCCCTACCGCAGCGCCCGATTCGCGGCCGACGAATCCAGGCAGGTTCGGCACCACCACCTGCGGTTCGGCGATGAAGCCGGTGACGCGCGCGCCAACCGCCTTGGCGAAACTGACGCCGGCATCGATCGCGCGGTCGGAGAAATCGCTGCCGTCAACCGGAATCAGCAGATGTTTGAACATGGTGGCCCGCCTGTTGGATGAAAAGCATTGGAGGAGCCACGCCCGCAGCTAGCCAGCAGGGGCGCGCGTCGGTACGCCATTGCCGGCGGCGAGCACCGCGATCTGTACCCGACCCGACAGCTTCAGCTTGCGCATGATGTGCTGCACATGGATTTTCACCGTGCTCTCAGCCACCCCCAGGGCACGCGCGATCTCCTTGTTGCTGCAACCGGCGGCAATGTGGTCGGCGATGCTGCGTTCACGCGGGCTCAAGGCCTGCAGGCCACCGGGGTCGGTCGTCGCGCCTTGGTCACGCACACCGGCGACCAGCTTGCCGGTCAGTTCGGCCGACACCACCGATTCGCCGCGCGCCGCGCGCCTGATCGACTCGGTGAGGAATTCGCCGTCGATATTCTTCAGCAGGTAACCGCTGGCCCCGCCGCGCAGGGCCGCCATCAGGTCGGCGCTGTCTTCGGATACCGTCAGCATCAGGATCCGCGTGGCCGGTGACACTTCGCGAATTGCAGTCAACGCATCGACCCCGGTGATGCCGGGCATGTGCAGGTCGAGCAGCATCACATCCGGCTTGCAGGTCGCGGCCTGCTTGGCGCCCTCGACGCCGTCGCCGGCTTCGCCCACCACCTCGAAATCCGCCTCGCAACGCAACAGGGCGAGGAGGCCGCGCCGGAACAACTTGTGGTCGTCGACCAGCAGGATGCGAATGGTCATGATGGCTGGCCGGCGCGTCAGGCCGCTTGCGCCTGTGCGGCCAGCGGCTCGTGGTGCGGCGCCACCGGCACGGCGAGCGTGACGCAGGTGCCGTGCCCGGCTCGGCTTTCGATGGCGACGGTGGCGCCGGCGCGGCGCGCGCGCTCCTGCATGATCTTCAGGCCCACATGCAGTTCGGAGGTGCTGGCGCTGCCGGCATCGAAACCGCAACCGTCGTCGCTCACCTCGAATGCATAGACCGGGCCACGCCTGAGCGCGACCCGGACCTCGCTGGCGCCGGCATGCTTGCGCACATTCGACAGCGCCTCCTGGATGATGTGCAGGATCTGCACCTGTTCGGCCGCCGGCACCGGCATCGCCTGCCCTGCCTCGGAAAACGTGGTGCGGATCCCGGTCTGCTGTTCGAATTTCTTCAAGGTCAGCCTGAGCGCGCTGCTGATGTCCTCGTGGTCGCTGCGGGTGCGGAAATGCAGCAGCAATTCACGCACGTCGGCATAGCATTCGCGCACCCCGGTGGCGATCTCGCCTGCGGCCGCTGCGGTGGCCTTGCGATCTTCGCGCTTGAGCGCACCGGCCAGCATCTGCACCTGCAGGTTGAGAAACGCCAGCGATTGCGCGATGCTGTCGTGCAGCTCCTGCGCCAGCAGGTTGCGCTCTTCGGAGACCGCCATTTCCTTTTCGCGCGAGACCAGGCGCTGGTTCTCGACGGCGACGCCGAAATGCTGGCCCAGGGTTTCAAGCAGCTGTTTTTCGCGCTCGTCAAGCTGGCGCGGCTGGCGGAAAAACAGGTTCAGCACGCCGATGGTTTCGGTTTGTGCGCGCACCGGCACCGCGGTCATGGCCTGCAGGCCGTGCTTGCGGCAAGTCGCCAGCGGCGCAGCGGCGCCGCTGGCGTCGCCCCAGTGGATGGTCGACTCGGTGCTCGCCGCCTGGCCGCAAGCGCAAGTGCCGACCGCGACACAGCGCTCCTCGGCGGCGAAACCCGCGGGCAGCTTGTGGGCGGCGAACAGATGCAGTTGCGGCGGGTCCGATCCGATGAAGCGCATCGCCGCCGCGTCGGCGCCAAGCGCGCCGGCGACGCGTTCGAGGAAGCCGCGGCACAGCGGTTCCAGCGCCTGCGGCTCGGCCAGGAACGCCGCGGTATCGTAGAGCGCGGTCAGTTCGGTGTTGCGTTCGGCCAGGCTGCGGGTCTTGTCAAGCACCCGCGTCTCAAGGCTGTCATACAGGTCGCGCAGGCGGTCGGCCATGGCGTTGAAGCCAACCGCCAGTTGCCCGAACTCGTCGCGCCCGCTCCCCGGCAGACGCACGCTGAAATCGGCCGCGGCCATCCGCTGCATGCCCTCGTGCAAGCGCTGCACCGGCTGGATGATCACCAGGAAAGCCAGGTATACCAGGGTGATGGCGCCGGCGATCGCCAGTCCCACCAGACCCAGTTGCAACATGTACAGCAGGTTGGTGCTGCGCGCCAGATCGTCCTCGATGCGAAACACCAGCACATTCACCGCCTCGACAAAGGTGGCCACCTCGGCGCGCGAAATCAGCGCCGGTGCGCCGTCGACAGCACGCGCAGCGACCGCCCGCAGTGCGGCCCAGCGGGTCTCGACGCCGGCCAGCAGCGACGCGACTTCCGCATTGGCCGGCAGCAACAGCGGCCGCGCCGGGTCACCGCGCTTGAGCGTCGCCAGCACCGCATCGAACTCCTGCAATTCCAGTGCCAGGGTGCGCCGCGTCTGCCCGGACAGTCCGGCGCGGCCGTCGGCCAGTTCGAAGGCCAGGCGGTAGGCGCGCATGCGCAGGCTGCCGGCATCATTGATCGCCGCCGCGCCGCCTTCGAGCTGCCATGAAATCAGGAGGGTCACGCCGATCGAGAGCAGCGCCACCGTCAGGAACAGCACCTGGATAGCGATGATCTTGGCACTCAGACTGCGCATCGAGCCTCCGTCAGCTTCCCCCCGAAGTGCATAGTTTGCACGCGCACCACATGAATGGCTTGATCCACATCAACACAAGCCGGCGCCGCACGATTAGGATCTGGCTTCGGTCAAACCGTTGCCGCATGCGTGACCGGTCGATCACGCCAGGCGCAGCAGCGCCCCCTGCCAAATCCACTCAAGGAGATCTCACATGTACAAGAACATTCTGGTTCCGATCGACGGCTCGCGGCTATCGGAAAAGGCCGCCAAGGAAGCGATCGGACTGGCGCGCGCAGTCGGCGCCAAGATCACGCTGTTTCACAGCGTCGGCGATTTTCCGGCGCCGGTGTATGCCGAAAGCGCCATCCTCGCCGCCCAGGTCACCGCCGGCCAGTACCGCAAGGAAGCGGTCCGGCATGCCGAGGAAGTGCTGGCCAAGGCCGCCAAAAAACTCGAAAGCTCCGGCCTGACGATCGACACCATGCATGCAGTCGGCGACATGCCGTTCCAGGCGATCGTCAACGCGGCGGCCAAGAAGAAGTGCGACCTGATCGTCATGGCCTCGCACGGGCGACGTGGACTGTCCGGGTTCCTGCTCGGCAGCGAGACCCAGAAAGTACTCACCCACTCGAAGGTACCGGTGCTGGTGGTACGTTAAACGGGCAGCGCCTGCCATGAGCATGCAGGAAGCGACCGGTGACGCCGCCGCTGGCGGCGTCGGTGCGCCTGCTTCGGCGTGGGCCTTGCAGATCATCCGTGAAGAGCATCGCACGCTGGCTGCGGTGCTGCACGGATTGAAATTCATGGTGCGCGAGATCCGCGACGGCCAAACGCAGGTGGATTTCGAATTGTTCCGCGCCATGGTCTACTACATCGACGCTTACCCCGAGCGGCTGCATCACCCGAAGGAGGAGCAATACCTGTTCGGCCTGTTGCGCCAACGCACCAGCGCCGCGGACGCCCTGCTGGACGACCTGCGGCTCGAACATGAAGCGGGCGACCTGGCGATTCGCAATCTGGAACGCAAACTTCTCGCCTTCGAGCACGGCGCGGGCTTCGAGGCCTTCGGCGCGGCCGCCGATGCGTACGTCGACACCTACTTCAATCACATGCAGAAGGAAGAGCAGCAGGTCTTTGCGCTGGCTGAACAATGGCTGACCGCCGCTGACTGGACCGCGGTAGGCACGGCTTTCGCCGAAAACCGTGATCCGCGCAGCGGCCCGGATGCGGCGGAATTCCGCGCGCTGTTTTCACGTATCGTCAACGTGGCACCACCGCCGCTCGGCGTCGGCCCCTTGTTTCCGCGTCGCAACAACACCTGAACCGGGCTGCCTGCGGCCCGAGATGGAGCACGATCAAGTTGGCCAGCCAGCCGGCCGCTTTGGTTTGCAAAAGCGCGGTGCCCAGGCTGATGCCGACGGCGAACAGCATGACGGTGCCCCAGGGAAACCCTTTTTGCGAGGTTTTCCAGTCCATCACCCCCAGCCGCGGCAGCAGCATCAAGGCGACGGCGGCGACCGTGGTGGACGAAGTGTCGAAGTTGTGCAGCAGCTTTTCAGTACCCCAGAAACCCAGCAAAGTCAAAACGATGGCGAGCAGCTTCCACTCGTTCACGCTGGTCCGCCCGAGTGCGGCGAGTTGCGTGGCGATGCTGTCGCGGCCGCCGGCTATTTCTTCCATCTCGGGCCGCATCATGCGCGTCATGATGAAGTAGAGCAGCACCGTCAGGATGGCGGCGAAGGGCGCGGCGGCGATGAACCAGTCGAGCCAGGAGATCTGCGCCTTCAACTGCTTTTCGATGAATCCGGCGGCCACCATGTTTTGCGCGGCTGCGGTCTTGATGCCGACATTCCAGATGCTGGAGGTCTGCGCGGTGATGATCATCAGCAAACCGGCGAAACGACTGGTCTTTTCCAGATTGAACGCGAGGATGAAGCCCATCATGATCGGCACCATGCACGCCACCCGTGCGGTGGTGCTGGGCACGATGAAAGCCAGCAGGATTCCCACCACCATCGCGCCGATCACGATGTGGCCCACCCTGGCATCGTCCCGCGACAGCACGAGCAGAGCGATGCGTTTGTCGAGACCCGTGGCGCTCATGGCAGCGGCGATGAAGCAGGACGCGCCAACCAGCGCGACCGCGCTGTTGGAGAAACCCGACAGCGCCAGGGCGAGCGCCGCGCCGCTGCCCATGTCCAGCGCGACAGCCCCCGCGGCGAGCGGTTTGGCGGCATCCGGCGCGAACGCCAAGAGGAAGGTGGTGAGAGCGGCGATCACCACGGCACTGACCGAATAGTCGAGCGCTTCGGTCATCCAGACGATGACAGCGAAGGCCAGAATGGCCAGCATGATCTGCCCGGCCTGCGGCAGGCTGGCTGGCGCGGGCGGCATCAGCACGGTGACCAGAGCGGCGGCGGCGGCGACCAGACCGGCGCTTTTGATGGGCGCGGATGAACTAGCGGAAGCGGCGGTGCTGGCAGATGGCAACGGCGCTGCCGGTCCCGGAACTCGGATCGTGTCTGCCATGGCACAGCCCCTGGATACGGCCCGGTGATCCGACAAGAGGCCAATGGGCGAAATCGTCGGCGCCAATGGCGGCAGGTGCTTGATGCAGATCAAAGCATTCGCGTGACGTCACTGTGGTATTGCGCCGTGGCAGTTTGTCCTTGAATGGCCGTGTTCCGCGTTTCGATCCGATGCCCGCTTTCCAATGCGACTACCCCACCCGCGGACATGGCGGGTACTATCTGCGCGCCCGTCGAACAACCTGACTGCCATCCGCCCATGCCCGAATCCTCCACCCCGACCAAGCTCACTGCGCGCCTGGTCATCGTCCTCAACAGCGTCCGCGCGGATACGCCGGAATTGGGGTTGATCCCGCTGCGCTACGCCGTCACCGCCGCCGCCATGGATGTGGCGGTCGAAATCCATGCGGTGAGCGCGTCGGTGCGCCTGTTCCGGCGCCAACAAGATGCCCCGGACTGGCTGGCGCAGGTCAGACAGGCGGTCGATCTGGGAGTGGAGATTTTCGTTTGCCCGGTGGCACTGGCCGAGCAGGCGCTGGGCATGGAAGATCTGATCGCCGAGGTAGCGGGCGTGCGCGGCGCGGCATCTCTGGTGGTGGCAGGGCTCGCACCAGGAGCAAGGTTCATGGTTTTCTGAGGCTTGTTCGCCGCACGGACTCCAGGCGTTGGTCTGCCTGAATGGCGCTTTAGAAGCAAGTCTCGCATCCGGATATCCAATCGCCGCGTACCAGTCCACTCTGGCGGATCGCGTCGATCCGACAAGCACTTACTGCGCATCCGGTGTTTCTGCTTTAGACTTGGTTGCTTGCTCGAACGCTTTTGATCGACCCGCGCCGCACAGACCATGACAAAACTGCTGTACTTGCCACCGGTCAAGTGTTTCGACCGCTTGAAGCACTACTACACGTCGATTTCCAACTGGACTGCGGCATGCAGTCAGGCTTTCTGTCGCCATCGCGTTGCCCATCTTCTCCCCGCTTTACTCCTCGCCTCCCGGCGGGATGCCTCCAGCAGCACGCGGCTCTCGCCCGCAGTAACCCTCCTCCAAATTTCCGTCTCCCAGCGCCTGGTGGCGCCTGTTGGTGCGGCGTTTTCACGTCTGGACCGCGCATGAATCACGATATCGAATGGCAAGCCGGTGACCTTGGCTGCGGCGACCTGGTGCTCGAACTGCGTAGCCGCGTGCGCGCCGCCCCGGGCAAGGTATTCAAGGTGACCGCGCTGGACCCCGGTGCGCCGGCCGACATTCCGGCCTGGTGCGGTATGACCGGGCATCAGTTGCTGGCCCATGATGCGGCGAGCAAAACCTTCTGGATCCGCGCCAAGGATTGATGTTTTCACCGCAGGCCGATCAGCGGCCTGCTTTTCCCACCACTGTGAATGATTGGAGCTCACCATGCCTGGAAAATTCGTCATCAGCCTGACCTGCGGTCTCGACAATACCGACCGCGCCACCGTTGCCTTCGTGGTCGCCAATGCGGCGGTCGCCTCCGACAAGGACACCGTCGTGTTCCTGTCGATCGAGGGCACGCGCCTGTCGCAAAAAGGCACCGCCGATGCGGTCCATGAAGAAGGCTTCGCGCCGCTCAAGGAACTGATGGACAACTTCGCCAAGGCCGGCGGCAAGATGTATGTGTGCTCGCCCTGCTTCAAGAAACGCAAGCTCGATGAAAACAACCTGGTGCCAGGCGCCGCGGTGGTCGGCGGCGCCAAGCTGGTGGAATTCATGAGTGATGGCGCGCCCAGCATCAGTTATTGAACGAGGGAAACCCATGGAAACCAAACGTCGCAAGTTTCTTGCCGCCGGTGGCGCCGCCGCCGGTTCGCTGGCGCTGGCCGGCATCGCGCCGGTGCGCGCCCAGGCGCGCCGCAAACTGCGCTTCGGCGTCGGGCCGCTATTGCCCAACGCCGAGGACACCAAGAAGGCCTATACGCCGATCTTCGCTCACGTAGCCCGCGAGCTCAATGCCGATTTCGACCTGGTCGCCACCACTGACTGGGCCGGCATGGCCGTGGCCATGGGTTCCGGGCAGCTTGACCTCGCCTGGATGGGGCCGTGGGGCTACATCATCGCCAACAACAGCACGGGATGCACCGCGGTGGCGACTGTCAAGTACGATGACAAGCCGGTCTATTACGCGATCATCATCGGCAAGCCGGACCTGAAGGTCGCGAAGTTCCCCGACGACACCAAGGGCCTGTCGATTTCGTTCGCCGATGTCGGCTCGACCTCGGGCTGGCTGATTCCGACCTGGTATGCCAAGGAAGTCTGGAAGATCGACCCCAAGACCTACTGGAAATACACCGAGGGCGCGACCCATGCCGCCAATGAAATCGCGGTGCAGGCAGGGCAGGCCGACATGGCGACCGATTTCGACCGCAACCGCAATGCGATGATCGCGTCCGGCCGCGTCAAGGCCGACAGCAACAAGATTCTCTGGACCTCGGCGCCGCTGCCCAACGATGCGATCGCCGTACCGAAAGACGCACCGAAGGAATTCGGCGCCCAGGTGCAGAAAATCCTCACCGCCATCACCGTGGAGCAGGCCAAGACCTTGCTGCCGCAACGCTACACCGGGTTCGTCGCGGCCACCCATGCCTCGTATGAATCGATCGAGAAAGCCGGCATCGCGGTGGGCAAGATCAAGCCCAAGTCCTGACAGGGCATGGCCAGCGCCGACGCCGTCAAGGCGCAACAACTGCTCGAAACCCGGCTGCGCGGCACCTCACGCAGCCGGCTGAAGCTCGCCGCGATCGTGGCCGGCATCGTGCTTTTTTACGTCGTCTGCTGGCGCCTGGCGCAGGTCGACCCGCTCAAGCTGATGACCGGCCTGCCCAAGCTCGGGCATTGGCTGGCGCAAGCCTGGCCGCCGAACACCGCCGAGCTGCCCCTGTTCGGCTTGCGGATCGCCGAAACAGTGGCGATGGCGGCCATCGGCACCACCATCGCCACCCTGCTGGCGATTCCGATGGCGGTGCTGGCCAGCCGCAACATCACGCCGTTTCCGCAGCTGTACTATCCGGCGCGCTGGTTCCTGAACGCGCTGCGCGGCATCGATTCCTTCGTGTTTGCGCTGCTGTTCGTGGCCGCCGTCGGGCTCGGGCCGTTTGCCGGCGTGCTCGGCATCGCCCTGCATACCTGGGGCAGTGCCGCCAAGTTCTTCGCCGACCACATCGAGAACGCCCAGTTGGGTCCGCTTGAAGCGGTGCGCACCACTGGCGCCGGGCGCGGCACGGCGATCGTGTTCGCCCTGCTGCCGGACATCCTGCCGGTGCTGCTGTCGACCACGCTCTTCTGGTGGGAATTCAATGTGCGCGCGTCCACCGTGCTGGGGGTGGTTGGTGCCGGCGGCATCGGGCTTGAGCTCAAGAACAGCATGGACCTGCTCGACTTCCCGCGCCTGTTCACCATCATCGCGCTGATCCTGGTGGTGGTGACCGTGCTGGATCAATTCAGCGGCTGGTTGCGCAAGCGCCTGGTATGAGCGGCGCGCGATCCTTGTTCGAAGTGCAGGGCGCCGGCAAGGCGTTCAATGGCGTTCGGGCGATCGAAAACGTCGGTTTCAAGGTGCAACGCGGCCAATTTGTCGCCGTGCTTGGACCCAGCGGCGCCGGCAAGACCACCCTGTTCCGCTGCCTCGCCGGCTTGACGCCGATGGATAGCGGCGCCGCGATCTTGGAAGGCCGCGATGTCGCCAGCTTCAAGGGCCGTGAGCGCCGCCACATCGCGGTGGTGTTCCAGCAATTCAACCTGGTCAACCGCCTGAGCGCTTTGCAAAACGTGCTGGCCGGACGGCTTGGCTACGTACCGGCATGGCGCGGCTGGCTGCGCCGCTTCACGCGCGCCGATGTGCTGCTGGCGCTTGAGTGCCTGGAGCGGGTCGGCCTGTTGCCGCAGGCCGCGCAACGCGCCGATACCCTCTCAGGCGGCCAGCAGCAGCGTGTGGCGATCGCCCGCGCGCTGGCGCAACAGCCTGACGTGATCATCGCCGACGAGCCGGTGGCGAGTCTGGATCCGCGCATCGGCGCCGGCATCCTGGAATTGCTGCGCTCGATCTGCCATTCCGGCGACGACGGCATCGCGGTGATCTGCAGCCTGCACCAGCCGCATTTCGCGAAGCAATTCGCCGATCGGGTGGTCGGCATGGTGGCAGGCCGGATCGTGGTCGATATCGCGGCCGCGGCGTTCGACGGGCAGGCGCTGCATCAGGTCTATGGCAGCGATAATCCAAACCCGAGCGCACCCGCCGCCGGCATTCCGGCACTCGCCCTGGCCTGAAGCTTTTCGTATGTCACCCAGATCAACCAATGTAGGATGCGCCATGACCCAGCCCGCCCAACACCCCCACCAGGCCGATGTCAGCTTCGACGGCGGCGACCTCGATTGCGGCAACGGCCTGTTGCTGCTGATCCGCAAACATATCGATCCGCTCGATCGCGGCGGCCTCTTGGAAATCCGCTCGACCGAGATATCGGTCGATGAAGACCTGCCGGCATGGTGCCGGATGACCGGCAACGAGCTGATCTCGTTCATCAAGGAAGAGAAGCAGCGCAGCTTCCTGGTGGCCAAGGGAAAGTTCGCCGAACGCCGCGCCGGCGCGGCGCCAGCCAGCGTCGCCAAGTCCGGCGTTGAGCTGGTGACGGTCAAACCGATGCTGGAGTTTCCGCAGCCGGCGCCGGCACCGGCGATCCGCCCGCTGTCGGTGATGGGCATCGGCAGCTGGCCAAGGCCGCGCTGGATGCTGCAGGCGGTGCATGAGCACATGGAGGGGCGCCTGGACGAGGCCGCCTTCCAGAGCACCGCCGACGACGCCGTACGCCTGGCGATCGGCGCGCAAATTCGTGCCGGCGCCGATGTGGTGAGCGATGGCGAGCAGCGGCGCGACAGCTATTCAAGCTTTGTCGCCTCCCGGCTCGACAACTGCCAGCTGATCCCGCTGACCGATCTGTTGCCCCTGGTGGACGATCCGGAAGAGTTCGAACGGGAATTGCGCGCCCTCGATGTGCCGGCCGGCGACGTGCGCCACCCAGCCGTCTTCGGCCCGCTCGGTCGCAGCCGCGGCATCGCTGTGCACGAGGTCGAGTTCGCGCGCACCCTGACCGAGCGCCCGGTCAAGGTGGCCTTGCCCGGACCCTATCTGCTGACCCGCACCATGTGGATGGAATGCATTTCCGATCGCGCCTATGCCAACCGCGAAGACTTGTCGCGCGACATCGTGCGCGTGCTGCGCGAAGAAATCGCCTGCCTGCTGGCGGCCGGCACGGCGATGGTGCAACTCGATGAACCGGTGCTGTCCGAGATCGTGTTCAGCGGCCCGGCCAACCAGCGCAGTTTCATGTGCGGCGCGCTGTCGGCGAAAAGCGACAGCCCGATCGAACTGGCGTTCGCCCGCGATCTGGTGAACGCGGTCACCGCCGGCTTCCCGCGCGAGCGCATCGCCCTGCACATGTGCCGCGGCAACTGGACCGCCGACGAGACCAAGGCACTGTCCGGCGACTATCGCCCGCTGGTCGACACCCTGGGCCAGATGCAGGTCGGAACGCTACTCCTGGAGTTATGCACCCCGCGTGCCGGCGAAATGGAAATCCTGACCAGCTTGCCCGCCGACATGCGCATTGGCATCGGCGCCTGCAACCAGAAGCATGCGCACATCGAGAGCGTCGACTCGATCGTGCACCACGTCGAGCATGCGATCAATCTGTTCGGCGCCGAGCGCGTGCTGCTGACGCCCGATTGCGGCTTTGCGACCTTCGCCGACAACCCGCTCAATTCCGAGGCGACCGCCGAAGCAAAGCTGGCGGCGCTGGCAGGTGCGACGCGCATTCTGCGCGAACGCCATCGCATTCAATAGTCTTCTCGGAGTTCGGAGCCTCCTCAATACCCGGGGCGATTCATAGGCGCAAAACGCGGGGACGCCAGACTGAGGATCAAGCAGGCGGGAATCGAATCGAATGCTCGGCAAAGCAGCCTCAAAGCTGCTGATACGACAGGTTACGTTGTGCTTACTTCACCGCCTCGATGATCTCGATCTCGCGCCTGAGCATGTCGTTGACGAGCTCGGAGAGATCGATGCCTTTGGCATCGGCTTTCGCGGTCAGGTAACTTTCCACTTTCTCATCAAGGTAAACCGGCAGCCGGAAAACTGCGTCCGGGCGGTAGAACTTGCCCCGCACACCTTTCGAGAAATCGTAGCGATCTTTCATAGCTTCACCTTCATTATTGACCGCTAACGCGGCACGTTTTCGTAATCGTGGAGTTCAACGTGGTCGGCCTTGCGCGCCGAGATGATTCGCACCTTGATTTCGGTGGGACTTGTCCATTCCGAGGTATGCACAACCACCAACGTCTGCCCACCTTCCGCGCAGCCTATGCTCACCCAACGTTCCTCGTTCGCGCTATGGTCCTCGTCGAAAATCGTGAGTGCAAGCGGATCCCGAAACACCGAGGTCGCGAGCCGGAATGATATGCCGTGCTTCTTTAGGTTGGAACGAGCCTTTTTAGGGTCCCAATCAAAGTCGAAAAACGTTTCAGCCATGACTTTGAGCGTTGCCGGATGTCTGAGAGGTACTGCAATGCCAACTGGAGCGCCTACTCGTCATCATTTGGGGCTCGCCATGGATCCATCATAACCCAATAGATCGGGACTTAATCCATACAAAACGGACAACGGCGGCACCACCAGCATGGTCGACAACTGGACCACCTACGACCGCGAAAATCGCACCACCTTGACCCAGGGCGAACTGGTCAACCTGGTCACCGCCATTCCGCCGAACCCCCAGCAAACACCCCGCCGATCACCAGCGGCGAGATCCAGATCACTGCCCGCCAGGGCCAGCAACTGGCCTACGACACGCACGGCAACCGCCGCAGCGCCACCGGCATGGCCTCAGACAGCGCCGTCACCGAGTTCTACACCTTCGATGACGACAACCGCCTCATCGGCATCTACAAGAACGGCCTGATGGTCGCAGGCCGCGCCTACGACGGCGCCGGCCGCATGACCGACTACATCATCTACACCGCCTCAGGCGCCATCGACTCCCGCCGCGAAAACCTCTATTTCGACAACGGCTGGATGAAGCAGCAGAACCTGTATGGCGGCGGCGGACTCAACCAGCGCACCGATTATTCCGCCACCAATGCCTACGACAAGGTCGGCAACCTGCTCAATTACAACGTCGGCGTCTACGTCGGGACCAAGCGTCCGAAGAGCATCCTGAGTTCGACCCGGCGCATGTCGTCAGAGGAATAGTCCGTAGAGGCCTAAAGCCTGTTCCTACAAAAGAGCTGATCTCGCTGCGCGTCGATCAAGATGTGATTGAGTGGTTCAAGGCCCAAGGCCCTGGCTATCAAACCCGTATCAACTCGGTGTTGCGCGCATTCCGTGACGCGTCTGCGGGCTAACGCCTCGTATATGGACTCCCCACCAAAGTCCGGTGACGATCGATTGTGTTGGCGATAGGGACACGCGGCTGCCAACAGCCATCACGACTCCGAACTCCCGGCAGAAGCCGCACGGCGCATTGATGCGTGCCGTCCAGGTGGCCATCCACAGCGAACGCGTGCGGTGCAGGCCCTGCAAGGCCTGCTGCTCGATCGACTTGACCTTCACCGGCAGGATGTCGCACGCGCGCGCGGCCTCCAGCAACGCCGCCGCATCGGCGGCATCGGTCTTGTTGCGCTTCACATAGGCCCGGCCCAACCGGCAGTCCACACAGATGCTGCGAGATGAAGGCCGCGCAGCGCCGGTGTCTTCTACGTTTGGCGTCACAATCCATGGCGCGTTACAATTCTTCTCGTTCCGTCTCGGAGATCAATCATGAATTTCAGCATCGAATGCGAGGAAGAGGTTGATGGTCGCTGGATCGCTGAGGTTCCTCAGCTTCCCGGCGTCCTGTGCTACGGCAAAACTGCCGATGACGCCATGGCAAAGGCAGAGGTGCTTGCCCTCCGCGCCATGGCTGACCGCCTTGAGCAAAACGAGTCGCGTCCCGTCGAGATCAAAATCTCCCTCCCACTCGCCGCATGAGTCAATGGCCGGCCGTCAAGGCCAAGCGTTTGTTGGCGGCTCTATTTGGCATTGGGTGGAAACTGAAACGACAGTCCGGTTCACACCGGACACTGTCACGCGAAGGATGGCTCGACGTTGTCTTCGCTTTTCACGACGGCGAGGAAATTGGTCCCCGAATGCTTGCGCGTATCGCAAAGCACACTGGCATCACTCCGCAGGATCTTTAGGACAATCGATTTCCTCGGTGGCGCCGAACCCGTCGTTCCAGGAGATCTGCGCAATAAGGTCTGCTCAGCCCGCTGAACTCCTGCGTTTGGCCTCAAACGCCCGCCAACGTCCGTTGGAGTAATTGACATCACGAATTTATGTTGGCATCGCCTCCAACATGAAAGCTGTTCAGCCTGTCTGCACCCGCATCACGTACGCTCAATCGGCGTTTGCCGAATTGGTGCTGTGGCAGTTGCCCAAGCCGGTGATGGGTTCTCTTCATCGTTTCAAATACCGGCTGGCCTATGTAGTGCGGGGAGTGTGTGTCATTCGTAACGACAACGAGGTTGGAAAAGGTGACCACCGGCACTTCGGCAGCAAGGAAAGCACCTACCGCTTCAACACGCCGGATCAATTGATCGCTGACTTTCAAAAAGACATAACGAGGTGGAACAATGAAAACCGTAACCCTTGATGTGCGCACCGCGTCTGATTCCATGGGCGACTTTACGCAGGCATGGAAATCGGGAAAACCTCAGAAGTCGGCGCACATCAGCTTTGCCACACCGGAGTTGCTTTGGCAAGTGCTCACTGCAAAGCGATGGGAATTGCTCAAGGTTCTTTGTGGAGCCGGCCCAGTCTCTATCCGCGAAGCGGCGCGCCGCGCTGGCCGAGATGTAAAGGCGGTTCACGGTGATGTAACTGCCCTGATCGACGCCGGCGTTCTTGATCGTACGGAAAAAGGAGGAATCGAATTTCCGTTCGATGCCGTGAAGGTCGAGTTCCTGTTGCAGGCGGCGTAACCTGTTTGCGCCAATCGGGCCGAACCCATCACTCCAGCGGACGCGCTTCCGCCATGGCCCCGGTTACCGGATGTATCTCAAGAAGCGGGGGCGCGAGTTGATCATTCTGCTGGCCGGTGGAGACAAGACCACACAAAGCAAGGACAGCAAGGTCGCGTTGCGACTCGCACGTAATTTTTCGGAGTAAACACCATGGGCAAAACAGTTACGACTCGCTACGACGTCGCCGAGCACCTCAGAACTCCTCAAGAAATGGCAGCGTATCTTGAGGCCTGCCTTGAAGAAGCCGATGGAGATGCCGTGTTCATTGCCAAAGCGCTTGGCGATATTGCCCGCGCCAAACGCATGTCTCAGGTCGCGCGGGACGCGGGCCTGTCCCGCGAGAGCCTTTACAAGGCGCTTTCAACTCAAGCGACGCCGTCGCTTGAAGGTGCGCTCGCCAGCCACAGGGTCAGCGCGGATGCGGCCATGCCCACCACCCAGAAACCGAAGAAGCCGATCGTATAGGCGCCCTGCCGGCTGATCTCAAGGTGTTCACCGAACAGCCAGAACTCCTGCGGGTCGAACAGGGAGAAAAACACGCCGGTGGCGCCGGCGGCGATCAGGAATGACGGCCACAGCACCCACATGATGCGGGCCGCCTTGGCGCTCACCGGGCTATCGCCTTGTGTCGGGGACATGGCGGCTTCTACGAGCGTGACGGTGCCAGCGCCAGGACCGCGTGCGCAGGATCGGTCCAGACCCCGGCCAGGCGCCATTCGGCGGTTTCCAGCACCGCATTCCAGCGCGTCGTTCCGCCGGGAATGCGGGTCGCGGCCTCGTAGACGCCGTTCTGCGAATGGTTGAGTTCAACCCGCTGGTCCATGCCGGCGCGCGTCGGATGGGTCAGGCGCAGCAACATGGTCGGCGGATGCTGCGCGCCGCTTAAGGTGACCCGCACGCGGCCGCTTTCGGCGCTGTACACCAGGCTGGCGCCGAGATCGAGTTGCCGCGCCCGCTCTTCGCGCTTGAGCGTCTTGTTGATCGCCAGGCCCTGTTTGTAATAGTCGTCGGCCACCAGGCCGTCGCTGGTGCTGAAAGCGAGGATGGTGGTGTAGACGCCGGCCACCACCACCGTGGCCGGGCCTGACATCAAAAGCCACGGCCAGGGTTCGCGATACCAGGGTGTGGCGGGCGACTTGCGTTGCGGAATGGCTTGCATGAGGTGTGCCTTTCAGGTGTTGCCGTCGGTCTGCTGACTCAGCGGGGAATCAGGAACACGGCCTTTTCGCGCACCACGATGCTGTCGTGGTTCTGCGCATGGATCTCGAACTCGATCTTGTTGGAGCCGGGCTTGCCATGCGCCGGCGGCACCCGCACGCGCAGCGGAAAGCTGCGCGTGCTGGCACCCGGCACTTCGGCGATCGACTCCGACGCGACCTCGATGCCATCGATCCCGCGCACCAGTATCCGGTAGCGATGGAACTGTTCCTGGGTGTTCATGATCTGCAGGCGATACACGTTCTCGACCATGCCGTCTTCGACCACCCGCCCGAGCGCACCGCGATCGCGGATCACGTCGACCTTCAGCGGCACCCGCTAGGCCAGCGCGGCAACCAGCGCGATCACCACCCCGCCGAGAATCGCGCTGTAGACCAGGGTGCGCGGCCGCAGCACATGGCGCCATACCTCGCGCGGCGTCCAGTGCCCCGCCATCGCATGCTCGGTCGAATAGCGGATCAGCCCTGGCTGATAGCCCATCTTGTCCATCACCTGGTTGCAGCCGTCGATGCAGGCGGCGCAGCCGATGCACTCGTACTGCAGGCCATTGCGGATGTCGATGCCGGTCGGGCACACCTGCACGCAGATGCCGCAATCGACGCAATCGCCCAAGCCGGCGACCTTCGGATCGACCTTGCGGCCGCGTGACCCGCGCGGCTCGCCGCGCTCGCGATCATAGGTGATGATCATCGTGTCGCGGTCGAACATCGCGCTCTGGAAGCGCGCATACGGACACATGTACTTGCAGACCTGCTCGCGCATCCAGCCGGCGTTGCCGTAGGTAGCGAAGCCGTAGAAGAAGACCCAGAACATCTCCCACGGGCCGAGGGTCCAGGTGAGAAACTCGGCGCCCAGCGTGCGGATCGGCGTGAAATAGCCGACAAAGGTGAAACCGGTCCACAGCGCGAAGATGATCCACAGCGCGTGCTTGAGGGTCTTCTTGAAAACCTTTGCGCCGTCATTCGGCTTGCCGTCGAGCTTCATGCGCGCCACCCGGTCGCCCTCGACCTTGCGCTCGATCCACAGGAATATCTCGGTATAGACCGTCTGCGGGCAGGCATAGCCGCACCACAGGCGCCCGGCCACGGTGGTGAACAGGAACAGGGCCAGCGCGCTGAAGATCAGAAGCGCGGTCAGGTAAATGAAGTCCTGCGGCCATAGCACGAGGCCGAAGATGTAGAACTTGCGGGAAACCAGGTCGAACAGCACCGCCTGGCGGTCGTTCCACGG
>JANPGJ010000409.1:0-55568 GCA_031423955.1 Burkholderiales bacterium | reverse complement strand
CACTCATTTAGTAACAGTATTGATGGAACGATCTACTAGAGCCGGGCAAGCACCTGCATGGTAGCTGACTGCAGATGGCCGAGAATGACCGAGCCAATCTGCAGTAGCACCAGCAATACCAACGTTGACAGGTCGAAGCCGCCAATCATCGGCATTCGTCGCCGAATCGGCCTGAGCCAGGGGTTGACCAATGCGCCGAGAATATCGCCAATCGGTGAATCCGCCTGCACCCAGGAAATGACCACATAGATGAAAATGCATCCAATTGCGACCATCAGGATCGCGCCTGCCAATCCAAACACGCTAGAGGCCAGCCATGGCACAGCGGCGCCCCGGAAAATGGAAAACCGCATCGAAAGGATGTCAAACGCAAGCCCGTGAAGCAATTCAAAAAGGAATGCCGCGGCCAAACTCGCCCAGTCGTACCCTCCCCTGCCCGGAAGTACACGGCGCAAGGGCTTGACCGCCCAATCAGTGACAGCACAGAAAAACTGGCCTATTGGATTGTGGAACGGTGCCCGCACCGCCTGCATCTGGAACCTGAGTAGCGCAGCAGGCACGAGCACCCAGTACAGCGCGCGGAGCACGATTGCAAGAATGTCGTCGAACACCGGGTTACCCGTTCAAGAATAAAAAATCCGCGAGCAAGTCGCCTTGTCTCGCGGATTGTAAAGCCCCGGCCAGGAAATGCAGCCGGGAAAGCTTTGCAAAGCCTAAGGGCGGCTTCCCGTAGGGAAGGGCCAAGCCGCAGCAGGATTCAGCGCGGGACGCGCGCCGGGTACTGCTGCAAGCGATGGCTTGGCTACCGCCGGTTTGGCAGCGGCCACCGGTTTGGCGGACGCCGCAGGCTTTGCTTTAGTGGCCGCTTTCTTGGCCGGCTTTTTCGCAGCCTTCTTCGCTGCTTTCTTGGCCGGCTTCTTCGCAGCTTTCTTTGCCGCTTTCTTCGCCGCTTTCTTAGCCGGTTTTTTCGCCGCTTTCTTCGCCGCCGGCTTTTTCGCCGCTGGCTTCTTTGCTGCCGCCTTCTTCACCGCCGGTTTTTTGGCGGCGGGCTTTTTCGCTGCTGGTTTCTTTGCAGTTGCCATGATGCTTCTCCTTCATGAAGAGTCAAAAAAACTACCAACTAAAAAACCCGTCTGTACTAGCCCGGATTATTCATCGGCGCAAGCATTGAATCGTGAGCTTGCGCTAATGAATGCCGCACACGCCGCCAGAAATACTCACTAACTGGCAGCGCCACCATAAAAAACGCCGGAGCCCATTGACGCGCCCGGCGTTTTTTATGGTGGTGATACGGATGCCCGCGCAATCCAACGCACAAAGGGAGTTCGCCCCTCAATGGTGCCGGATCGTGCTTGCGCGAACAACGCATCGAAATCCTGTCGACTCAGGCCTTGCATTCAGGTCCCGTTCGCATATTCACAAAACATCCGCATGTTTCCATCAATCCCAATTCAACGCGCCGCCGGTTTGATACTCGATGACACGAGTCTCGAAGAAATTGCGTTCCTTCTTCAAGTCGATCATTTCGCTCATCCACGGAAAGGGATTGTCCTCATTTGCAAACAACGGGTCGATCCCGATTTGCTGACAGCGCCGGTTGGCTATGAATCGAAGGTACCCTTTGAACATCGGCGCATTCAATCCAAGCACACCGCGCGGCATGGTGTCTTCGGCATAGCGATACTCAAGATCGACGGCCTCCTTGAACAAGCTGCGGATTTCCTCACGGAACTCCGGCGTCCAGAGGTGCGGGTTCTCCATCTTCAATTGGTTGACCAGGTCGATACCGAAATTGCAGTGCATAGACTCGTCGCGCAGTATGTACTGGTACTGTTCGGCCGCCCCGGTCATCTTGTTCTGTCGACCCATCGCAAGAATCTGGGTGAATCCAACGTAGAAAAAGAGCCCCTCCATCATGCAGGAAAACACGATCAGACTTTTCAGGAGTTTCTGGTCGTTCTGCGGCGTACCGGTCGTGAAATGCGGATCGGTCAGGGTCTCGATGAAGGGAATCAGGAACTGATCCTTGGCGCGGATAGAACTGACTTCGTTGTAGGCATTGAATATCTCGCTCTCGTCCAAACCCAGGGACTCGACGATGTATTGGTATGCATGGGTGTGAATCGCCTCCTCGAAAGCCTGGCGCAACAGATACTGGCGACACTCGGGGGCAGTTATATGGCGATAGGTGCCAAGAACAATGTTGTTTGCCGCAAGACTGTCGGCAGTCACGAAAAATCCGAGATTGCGCTTGATCACACGACGCTCATCCTCGCTCAGCCCCTTTGGATCCTTCCAGAGCGCTATGTCGCGGTTCATGTTGATTTCCTGCGGCATCCAGTGATTCGCGCAGGAGTCGAGATACTTCTGCCAGGCCCATTTGTATTTGAACGGGACCAACTGGTTGACATCGGTCTGGCCATTGATGATGCGTTTGTCGGCGACATTGACGCGCCTTTGTTCGACCTTGATGCCCGCACCCTGAAGCGGCGCCACGTGCTGAGCGGACGGCATACCTTGCAGCGGCGCCGCGTTCATCAGCGGCGCGACTTTCGCGTACGCAGCCACCTCAACTCTGCGCAATCCAAGCATCGCGCCGGGCAAGCCTGCTTGTCCCATCGGCACATCGTCCTCAAACGTCAACATTAATAACTCTCCGCTTTGCCACTACACTGATTACACAATTTCGATTCGGGTCGCGTCGACACGATCGTCACTACTGGCAGGCCTCACATTCATCGAACCCTGCATCACCAGGCCGCAGTACACAGGCTTGGCCAACAAGTTCCGGCTCCGGCATGAACGTCGCACCTGAAGCGATGCCGCCATCGGTTGGAACCGCATTGAGCTGCCCCCCCTTGACAGTCGACTTTTCGGCCGTGGTAGCGCCTTGAGTACGCAAGTAATAGGTTGTCTTCAACCCGCGCATCCACGCCAGCTTGTAGGTGTCGTCCAGTTTTTTGCCGGACGCGCCCGCCATGTAAATATTGAGCGATTGGGCCTGATCGATCCATTTCTGGCGCCGCGCCGCCGCCTCGACGATCCACTTCGAATCGACTTCGAACGCGGTCGCATACAGGCTGCGAATCTCGGATGGCACCCTGTCAATCTTCGCCAGCGAGCCGTCAAAATACTTCAGGTCGGCAATCATCACTGAGTCCCAAAGTCCCAAGCGCTTGAGGTCACGCACCAGATACTCGTTGACGACGGTAAATTCCCCGGACAGATTGGACTTGACAAACACGTTCTGGAAAGTGGGCTCGATGCAAGCCGACACCCCGATGATGTTGGAGATTGTCGCTGTCGGTGCAATCGCCACGCAATTCGAATTGCGCATCCCGTGCGCGCGCATCCGGCTGCGCAAAGCGTCCCAGTCTAGGGTCGAGGTTTCGTCGACATCGACGTAACCACCACGCTCGGCGCGCAACAGTTTGATGGTGTCCTGCGGCAGGATATCGCGATCCCATAGCGATCCCTTGTAGGAGCTATAGCGCCCACGCTCGGCAGCAAGTTCAGTTGACGCCCAGTAAGCGTAATAGCACACGGCTTCCATCGACTGGTCGGCGAATTCAACGGCCTCCTGCGACGCATACGGGACACGCATGTCGTGCAGACAATCCTGAAACGCCATGATTCCCAAGCCGACCGGACGATGCTTCAGGTTCGAATTGCGCGCCTTGGCCACCGCGTAGTAGTTGATGTCGATGACGTTATCAAGCATGCGCATTGCGATCGCCACCGTCCGCTTGAGCTTCGCGTGGTCGATCTTGCCGTCCCGCAGGTGTGCACGCAGGTTGATCGAACCCAGGTTGCACACGGCGATTTCACTGTCATTGGTATTGAGCGTGATCTCGGTACATAGATTCGAGGAGTGCACCACCCCGATATGCTGTTGCGGCGAGCGGATGTTGCACGCGTCCTTCCACGTGAACCATGGATGCCCCGTCTCGAACAGCATCGACAGCATCTTTCGCCAGATCGAGACAGCCGGCACCTTCTTGAACAGCTTTACCTCGCCCGCCGCGGCCTTTTGTTCGTAGGCCACGTAAGCTCGCTCGAATTCCTTTCCGAACTTGTCGTGAAGGTCGATGCAGTCCGAGGGGGAGAAAAGCGTCCACTCCCCGTTCTCCATGACTCGTTTCATGAACAGATCGGGAATCCAGTTCGCCGTGTTCATGTCGTGGGTCCGACGGCGATCGTCGCCGGTGTTCTTGCGCAGTTCCAGGAATTCCTCGATATCCAGATGCCAGGTCTCGAGGTAGGCACAAACCGCTCCTTTGCGCTTGCCCCCCTGATTGACAGCGACGGCAGTATCGTTGACTACCTTTAGAAAAGGCACTACTCCCTGCGATTTGCCGTTGGTGCCCTTGATATAACTGCCCAATGCCCGAACCGGCGTCCAGTCGTTCCCGAGCCCACCCGCAAACTTGGACAGCAGCGCGTTCTCCTTGATCGCCTCATAAATGCCGTCAAGGTCGTCGGCAACTGTCGTCAGATAGCATGACGACAACTGCGAGCGCAAGGTACCGGCATTGAACAGGGTCGGGGTTGACGACATGAAATCGAACCTGGACAGCACTTCATAGAACTCGATCGCGCGCGCTTCGCGGTCGAGTTCATTCAATGCAAGGCCCATCGCAACCCGCATGAAGAACGCCTGCGGCATTTCGATTCGCCGTTCGTCCTGGTGCAGAAAGTAGCGGTCATACAGGGTTTGCAGTCCGAGATACTCGAATTGGAAATCGCGGCGCCCCACCAGAGCCGCGCCCAGGCGCTTGAGGTCAAAGTGTGCCAGCCGTTCATCGAGCAATTCTGCGGCAATACCGCCTTTGATGAACTGCGGGAAGTACTCCGCGTAGCGCGCCTCCATCGCGGCCTGCGACAACTCTTCACCCAGTACCTCGTGGCGGATGTCGTTGAGCAACAATCGCGCTGTTACATAGCCGTAGGCCGGGTCCGACTCGATCAGGGTTCGCGAAGAAAGAATCAGAGCCTTTCGCACCTCGCCAGCCGGAACGCCGTCGTACAGGTTCTTGAGGGACGATTCAAGAATCAACTCCGACCGCGCCTCTGACAATCCCTCGCACGCCGCATCAAGCAGATCCTGCAGGCGAGCCACGTCCAGCGGCACCTTGTTCCCCGCATCGTCAGTGATCATCATTCCACTGCTCACTGTCGGCGCCGCGCGCTCCTTGGCCCGCGCGCGCTCCTCGGAACGCTTTTGCCGATACAGCACATAGGAGCGTGCAACTTCATGCTCCCCGGAACGCATCAGCGACAATTCGACCTGGTCCTGCACGTCTTCGATGTGGAACGTGCCGCCGGCCGGTTGCCGCCTCACCAGGGCTCCAACCACCGCCTCGGTCAACGCTGCAACCACTTCGCGAATGCGAGCCGACGCTGCACCCTGCCCGCCGCTCACGGCCAGGAACGCCTTGGTCATTGCCACCGTGATCTTCGACGGCTCAAACGGCACCACCGCACCGTTACGCCGGATGATCCTGTACTGCGCCTGCAATTCGGCAGCGTCAAGCGGCACGCCTGCAACAGCCTTGCTCCCTTGAAGCGTCATCGACGCGCCAGCCTTGCCCGCGTCAACTGATTGAATTGCCTGCATTGCGTGAGTCTCCCGAACTGAACTTGATTAGTTTTTCAATCAACCGGCCGGCATGCGAGCGGACCTGCCATTCCGCGCGCGCAAGAAAGAAGAAGCATGCGGAATTAACTTCCAGCCTTCCAACGCTGCCTTCTAATTCCTTGTGGACATTTTCCTGACGACCTATGGCATGCGACGGTTAGCTGCCACCGCCCGCACGAAGGAAGAAGACGCATTCAAACGCACGCGTTCGAATGCGAAACATCGCGCCGCGCCACAAAGTTGCGGCACGTTACGTCGCCCAATTCGAAGGTTCCAACCCTGTCCGCATCGCCCAAAGCCCCAGCCTGGCCTCCATACCCAACTGCGCAATCTGGCTGTCAACGCATTTTTAGAGTTTGACACAATATGTAGTGCGTATCGCGTCGACAAGGGCTAAGTCTAGTATAGGAATTCGCAAGGCGCAAGTGGGTTTTTATTTTTTGCGTGCACGCATCAGGCCTGCAGGTTCCGAAACCCGGCCGCAAGGCCGGCGTCGCTCATGAAACGGTGCCAATCGAAACTGGGCCCGGGATCAGTCTTTCGTCCCGGCGCTATCTCATCATGTCCGGCAACGCCCACAATGGTTGGATATGCATCGACAAGCCAGCGCGAAAGGCTCGCCAGGCGCTCATACTGACGGCTGGCGTATGGGCGGTGATCGGTACCTTCAAGCTCGATGCCGATGGAAAAGTCATTGCATCGGGTGCGTTGGCGCCAGATTGAAACACCCGCGTGCCAGGCACGTTCGGCGCACGATACGAACTGAATCAAATCCCCATTTCGGCGAATCAGGAAGTGCGCTGAAACCCGCAAACCATCGAGGCCTGCAAAGTAGGGATGTCCAAGCGGATCGAGCCGGTTGGTGAAGAGGTGCTCAACCGCGTCCCCGCTGAATCGGCCAGGAGGCAAGCTGATGTTGTGTATAACCAACAGTTCAACGACTGCCTGGGCGGGCCGCGCATCGCGGTTGGGCGATGCGACATGCCGTGCGCGCGGATGCCACCCACTTCGCGCCGCGGATCGGCGGGCAGCGAAACCGCGCGGCACTTCAGTCGACAATGTTGAGCCTTTGCAGCCTGTAGCGTAGGGAGCGAAAAGTGACGCCCAGCAATTTTGCAGCGGCGGTCCGGTTGTTTTGCGCCTCCTCAAGTGCCATCAGAATTGCGTCTCGTTCGGCTCTGTCCAGATAGTCCTGCAATGACATGCCAAGACTCGACTCCGACTTGCCCCGTACCTCGCCCGGCGAAGTGCCGCCGCGCGTACCGGAATCGGCCTGCAGCGGCGTCAACCGCAAATCGTCGGCATCGATGGAGTCACCGGTGGCGAGCGCCAACGCCCGCTCAAGCACGTTCTCGAGTTCCCGCACATTGCCCGGGAAATCATAGGCAATCAGTTGCCTGACCGCTTCGCCGGTCAGTTTCGCCGGCCTGCCATTCTGCTCGGCCAGTCGTACCAGTATCGCCTCAGCCATTTCCGGAATGTCTTCACGGAACTCGCGCAAAGCGGGCATCTTTATTTCGATCACGTTCAGACGATAAAGCAGATCCTGGCGAAAACGACCGCTGGCGACCAGCGCCGCCAGGTTCTGGTGCGTCGCACTGATGATTCGAACATCAACAGGCTCCTCGGCGGCGCCGCCGAGACGCCTCACCTGCTTTTCCTGCACCACCCGCAACAGCTTGACTTGCATCGCTAGTGGCAAATCGGCGATTTCGTCGAGAAACAGGGTGCCAGTGTCCGCAGCCTGGAAATACCCCTGCCGATCGTCGTCGGCGCCAGTGAAGGCGCCTTTGCGGTATCCGAAGAACTCGCTTTCCATCAGCGATTCCGGAATCGCTCCGCAGTTGACCGCGACGAACGCGCCACCGCGCCCGCTCAACTCGTGGATCCGGCGTGCCGCCAACTCCTTGCCACTGCCCGATTCACCCGTGAGATAGACTGGCGCCAGTTTCCGCGCAACCCGATCAATCATCGAACGTGCCTCATTCATTGCGGGCGACCCGCCAATCAGGGTACGGTCGGTCGATTTCGAGGATGCCGCACGGCCACGCACCGGTACATCGATTGCCGAGCGCACCAGGGTCCGCAATTGCTCAAGCGCCACCGGCTTCGCAAGGTAATCGAAGGCGCCGGCCTTGAGCGCCGCAATCGCGTTGTCGGTGCTGCCATGGGCCGTGATAACCGCGACCGGTACATCACCATGGTGCCGGCTCATGTAGAGCACCAATTCCAGGCCGTCTCCATCGGCCATGCGCATATCGGTCAGACAAAGATCATAAGTCCGTTGATCCAGAAGCGAGCGGGCTTCTCCGACGCCGCCGGCCTGATCGACATCCAGCCCCATCCTAACCAGCGTCAGCTCAAGCAATTCGCGCAGGTCTGCTTCGTCATCAACCACCAGGACGCGTGGAATGCGCCCGCCCGGCCCTGCCCGGCGCAGATTCTGGTTCGGTTCGCGTGAATTAGACATGGCCTTCCATCGATAGTTTGAATTCTGCGCCCGAGGTAACAACTGCTCTCCCCGGCGGTCGCACTCGTTCAGCTTCCGGCACGAAATCAAGGGCGGCCCGATTGGCTTCGGCCAATTCGCGCGCAATGTACAAGCCAAGGCCGGTACCCCGCGCCTCGGTGGTTGAGAACGGCTCGAACAACTTGCCTACCTGCTCTTCATTGACGCCCGCGCCATCGTCGACGATGTGCAGGTCAATTGTCTCCTCTCCCGAGGCCACCGCCACGATCCGGATCGATGCCGCACCTTTCGAGGAATGCCGCCACGCGTTGCTGACCAGATTCCAGAGAATGCGATGCAGGTGCTGGCGATCAAAGTAGACGCGCGCCGAAGCCGGCAGATGTATGTCGAACGCGGTGCGCGGTATCTTCTCCGTTTGGCATACCTGGTCGACAAAGCCGCGCACCATCGCATCAAGCGACAATTCTTCGGCTACCGCCCGGTCGCGACTGTTGAGTTGCAGAACCTCCTGCACGATTCGATCCAGGCGCGCGGTGTTGTCTCCGATGATTCGCGTCAGTCGCGCCAATTGCGGCAATCCTGCAGTTTCTTCGGCCAGCAATTCCGATGCATGCCCGATCGCCGACAGGGGGTTGCGAATCTCGTGCGCGATATTCGCAGTAAGCCGTCCGAGGGCGGCGAGCTTGACCTGCTGCGCCTGCACTTTGAGCTTGCTTGCATCTTCGAGAAACATCAGCAGCTCGCCGCCCGCGCCGCCCACCGCGTTGAGCAGCCGCATGTACATGCTGCGGCCCGCCACTTCCAGGTGCGCGC
This sequence comes from Burkholderiales bacterium, assembly GCA_031423955.1. Taxonomy (GTDB): domain Bacteria; phylum Pseudomonadota; class Gammaproteobacteria; order Burkholderiales; family JAEUOS01; genus JAEUOS01. The sequence goes on along the minus strand of JANPGJ010000409.1, from coordinate 46,647 downwards.
GTCCGGCACCACCATGTTGACGCCATCGCGAGCCCGCTTCGGCGAGCTCCGGTGCCATGGCTGCGAGCATTTGCCCTTGCACTGCGGAGCGTCCAAGCAATCGTTCAGCCTCCCGGTTTGCAAGGCGAACCGCGCCACCGCTATCAACCACCAGCACACCGCTGGGCATGTCGCGAATGATCAGTCGATTGATTTCGATCTGATTGTGCAAGTCCGCGGAACGTTGCCGCACCAGATCCTCATTGGCGATCAGGCGCTTCGCCAGGCGATTTGTGACCAGGGCGACAGTGAAGCAGCCCGCCGCCAACAAGCCGACCGGAAAATAGTCGGTCCAACCAATTTCATATTGCAAGACCCAATAGGTGTTTTCGACGAACAATGCGAATGTCGCAAGTGCGGCATAGAAAAGCGAGGTGCGCCCTCCGGAAACGGAAGCCGCGGCCGCCAGCGGCATCAGGAGCAGAATCCCCAGACCTGAGCGAATCCCGCCGCTGGCATGCAGCAGCAAGGCGATAACCAACATGTCGGTCAGCGCGTGCACTGCCAAATGAGCAGCAAACAGGGTACGGATCTTCCTCAGTGCCCACCAGAAGACGATCGCCAGGCAAAAGTAGGCGATGCATGCCTTGTAAAACAGGGCCGGATCAGTCGCCCCGAATACCCTTGTATCGCCATACATGCTGATCGCGGCGAGCAGGACGCCAGCCAGCATCAAACGGGAAAAATTGAAATAGCCAAGTGATTTCCAGAATGCATCAGGTACCGCGGTGGCGCGGGCATCGATGCCGAACAACGGCGCACCGATCGTCGGGGTCATCGCTTGCCCAAGGCGGCAGACCGGTGCGCTTCACAGCAATAGAACCGGCCCGCCTTGTCGCACAAGGCCTCAGTTGCAGGCAGGTGCACCGCGCATTCGGTGCAAATCACCATTTGCGCAACCGTGGGGCCGGGCCCTGGCTTGACGCGGGACTTCATGCTGCCGGCCTTGAAGCGCAGCCACAACATTGCGGCGACCACAGCCAGCAGAAGCAGCGCCAATTTAGCCATCTGTACCTCGTATCGAAAAACTTCGCGACCCACTGGCCGCCTTTACGTCGTCGTTCACGGCTGCAGAAAGTGCGGTGCGCGATTTGCAGTCCGGACAGTTGCGACGCGCTGGTCGCGATCAGACCCGGCCAAGTACTACTTCCAGCACAAATCGCGTGCCGATGTAGGCCAACAGCAACATGCCGAACCCGGCAAGAGTGCCATTCAGGGCGGCCCTGCCGCGCCAGCCATAAGCATGGCGTCCGAGCAGCAGTACCGCAAAAATGAGCCAGGCCAGCAGACTGAATACCGACTTGTGGTCAAAGCGCAACGCGCGCCCGAAGATCTCTTCAGAAAAAATCGCGCCGCTGACCAGCGTTAACGTTAGCAGGACGAATCCGGCAGCCAGCATCCGGAACAGCAGACGCTCCATTGTGAGCAGGGGCGGCAGCCCGGATGACGCCGCTGCGCGCCTGCCGGGCGCGTGCAGTCTTCGCTCGACGACCGCCATCAGAATCGCGTGCGCCGCGGCGATCGCGATAAAGGCGTAAGCCCCCATGGCAATCACCACATGCGCGACGAACGCCGGTGCGGCCACCTTGCCGGTCATCAATGCCCCTTCAAACAAGGCGGGCATGAAAGTACAAAGCGCGGCAGGCGGCAATACCAGCGCAAGCATTCCCTCAAGTGGATAAAAGAAGCTCTCAATGCCGTAGAACACCAGCGCGAGCAGGGCCATCACCGATAGTGCGTGGGCAAAGCCAAAACGAAACTGCGAGTCGCCCAGCATGTCGCCAAACAACACGTAGGCGTGCAAGGCCACCACCACCAGGGTAGCTGCCTGCTCGCGCCCGCTCAGGCGCGTCCCCGAGGATGCCGCGGGATGCGCCGCCAGCCTGACAACACGCCAGCGACTATTCCAGAAGTGCAGCGCAAGCGCCATGTAAGCCGATGCGCAAAACGCGTGGAGTAAAATCTTTTCCATCAATTGATTGTAGTGCAACGGGACCCATTCAAAAAACGACATGCTAGACAACCTCACCAGCCGGCTTTCGAAAGTGGTAAAGACCCTCCGGGGCGAGGCACGCCTGACTGAAGCGAACACTGCCGAGATGCTTCGCGAAGTCCGGATGGCGCTGCTCGAAGCAGACGTGGCGCTGCCGGTGGTGCGCGATCTGGTCGCTCGGATCAAGGAGAAGGCCCAGGGTACCGAAGTAATTGGCAGCCTGACGCCAGGACAAGCCCTGGTGGGCGTGGTCAATCGGGAACTGGCCGCGATCATGGGAGGCGACGCGAGCGGCCTGAATTTCAGCACCACGCCGCCTGCCGTGATTCTCCTGGCCGGGCTGCAGGGCGCCGGCAAAACAACGACCGCCGGCAAGCTCGCGAAGCTCATTCGTGAAGAACACAAGAAGAAGGTCCTGGTAGTTTCTGCCGACGTCTACCGGCCTGCCGCGATCAAGCAACTCGAAACCGTTGCAGCCCAGGCGGGCGCGGATTTTTTCCCATCGAGCGTCGATCAGCAACCGGTCGCGATCGTCGCTGCCGCCATCGCCTGGGCCAAGTCGCACTTCCATGATGTGCTGATCGTCGATACCGCCGGGCGATTGGGTGTCGACGAAGCGATGATGGATGAAATTCGCGCGCTGCACAGCGCGGCTAATCCTATCGAGACCTTGTTTGTGGTGGACGCGATGCTCGGACAGGATGCCGTCAACACGGCAAAGGCGTTCCATGACGCCCTTCCGCTCACTGGAATCATCCTGACCAAGCTCGATGGCGACGCGCGAGGTGGCGCCGCATTGTCGGTGCGGTACATCACCGGGGCGCCGATCAAGTTTGCCGGCGTTGGCGAGAAGCTCTCCGGCTTCGAGGTTTTTCACCCCGGACGGATGGCCGGCAGGATTCTTGGAATGGGCGACATCCTGTCGCTGGTCGAGGAAGCGCAAAAAGGTATTGATGTCGATGTCGCCAAGAAGGTCGCCGACAAGATGCGGTCCGGCCAGGGCTTTGACCTGGAGGACTTCAAGGGGCAAATCGGTCAAATGCGTAAGATGGGGGGCCTGTCCAGCTTGATGGACAAACTGCCAGCGCACATCACGCAGGCGGCGCAGAACACCGATCTTGACCGCGCCGAACGCGAAGTCAGGCGGATGGAAGGAATCATCAACGCGATGACTCCAAAGGAACGGGCGTACCCGGACCTGATCAAGGCAAAACGCAAACAGCGGATCGCCAAAGGCGCCGGCGTTCAGGTACAGGAAGTCAACCGCATGCTCAAACAGTTCGAGCAAATGCAGGCGATGATGAAACAGATGAAGAAAGGCGGCATGGCCAAGATGATGCGCGGCATGGGTCGTTTCATGGGCGGCGGCATGCCGGGCATGCGCTGAACCCGGCCAGTACGAACCGCGATTGAAGGAAGGCCGCCGTCATACCCGATCGCAGGAGTCAGGATTCGCGGCCTTGCACTCCGTAATCAACTTTCGATGATTGCCAAAAACATAACAGCCTCGCGGGAGGCATGTTTTCGTCATGAACTATGCATTTGTCCACAGGATCGGACGCGGTGAGGCGGGTGCTGCCGCGCCGTACCGATCCAGTTCAGCGCGGCGCGGCATTTCCCGGTTCCTGGTGGAAGGTACGGCAAACGCTGTAGGCGGGCCACAGGTCGATGGCAGGTACTCGGCGTCGGCTGGCGCTACCGCAACGGCCGCGCAAGCATCGGGGGGATCGACGGCCGCCACTACAGTCGCGGAATCGTACCGAATCCCGAACGAGACAATCGACCGATGCCGGGGCCAAGGCCGAAAGTCAGGCGCCGATTTGCAACTCGTTGCGGACCGCGGCAATGCCCGGCACGCGCATCGTCACCTGTTCGCAGCGCACCTTGAGATCCGCAGTTGCAACACTGCCGGTCAAAGCGACGATGCCGTCTTTCGCAGTCACTCCGATTTCAAGTTGACGCGTGGGCTGATACAGTTTGAGCAAAGCTCGGACGTGCGCTTCGGTCGTCAGACTGACCAGGCGCATGCGCGAAGTCCGGGTTTCGATGAAGCGCTTGTCGCGCGTGAAGTCCACGATGCACTGTGCGCAGTCCGCCGGGGCCAGTTCGCTGGTGTCGAGCACCAGATCATACAAGGTTGGATCACGGAAATCGATGCCGAAATGGCGCCGCATGACTGCCGCGTGAGCTTCGTCGAACAGACCAATCTCCTCGCGAATCCTGGCTTCGTCGGGAAGCCGGACGCTTGCCATCAGGTTGCGCACCCGAACCTCAATCGGTGCGGTGATGCGCACGCGAACCACATGCGGCACGTCGCGAAGCAAAGCAACGCCGCCCCAACCGCGCAGCACCACACTCTCCGGAATCGAGGCAATATCGAGAATCTCGGTCGCCGACAGAATGGTCGGGAGCGTCTCTTCGGCAGTCAGGGGGCGCGCCAGATCGTCGCCATCTTCAAGAAGTCTTACAACATGACTCTTGCGCAGGCGATTGCGGTCGGCGATGTGATCGATGAGCTCGTAATGCACCACTACGGCATCCAGGCCGCCAGCGACGCCGTCGGCGACCGCCTTGCCGTGGCTTCCCATTTCCCGGCCCATTGCGACTATGGTCATGAAGTTTCCCGAATTGATTCGACCATCGTCGCGCGATTGCGACGATCCAATATTTTATGCGCAAGCCGGCAAAATTGGCGAATTCATGCTGCCGCCGTCACCCTGCCCTCCTATGGCATCCCGACATTCGGATCGCCGCAAGCCGCGAGGGTCGCTCAGCGCTCGAAAATCCATGATTGATCAAGGGTCTTGCTCGAAGTTTTTACCTGCTTCGCGGTAAACCTGTTTCCGATGGAACTTCGCAACGCTACAATTGCCGTTTTGACCGGCTAGGCCGCGAGAGTCAACCAATGTTGCGTGGATGGCTCAACTGAACTGAATTGCCGGACATGACTTTCGTTTTTCAATCGATACGGAACCAGGAGATACAGGCATGACAATCAAAGTCGGCGATACGTTGCCAGCGGGCGTTTTGGCGGAATTCATCGAAATCGAAGGCAATGGCTGCTCGGTTGGACCGAATACGTTCAAGGTCGAAGACCTTGTCAAAGGCAAGAAGATTGCGATATTTGGACTCCCTGGTGCATTCACACCAACTTGTTCAGCCAAGCACGTTCCCGGATATTTGGCGAACTTTGACGCCTTGAAAGCCAAGGGCGTGGATGAGATTTGGTGTATCGCAGTCAATGACGCGTTTGTAATGGGCGCGTGGGGCCGTGAACAAAAAGCGGCGGGGAAAGTTCGCATGATGGCCGATGGCAGCGGCGGCTACAGCCAGGCGCTCGGCCTGACACTGGATTTGACCGCGCGCGGCATGGGCGTCCGATCGGACCGTTACTCGATGTACGTCGTTGACGGTGTGGTCAAGTCGCTCAACCGTGAGGCACCCGGCAAGTTCGAGGTCAGCAATGCCGAAACCCTGTTGGGCCAGGTCTGACACTTGGCGTTGACAATCCGGTGAATTTCGTCGCCGGCCCCGCGAATGCTGGATCACTACCTGCCTTCAGCCGTTCGCTTGAGGAACGGAGGATGGCATGTTTTGGTTCAGTCTTGCCTGCTTCGGGCGACTTGGCGCCAATCCGGCAACCTGTCGGTACCGCCCACCAATCGTTGTTGCCGCAAGCCTGCGGTCGGTGGCGGTCGGCGTCATTTCGCATCGCCGGGATCGGCCAGGGGTTCGACAGAAACTCGTGGGAGCGATTCCAGGGGCCGGTTGCTGCCTTCAGCTTACCGACGGGTTGACATGAAACTTTTGAGAAGCGCGATTTTATTTGCCGCCGCCCAATGCAATGACCGGCGCCGCGGCTTGGTATTGAATGCCGCATGCGACGAGCATGGCGTGCGACAGAATTCGATCGTTGACCGCTAGCGGCGGCGCGCCATGCTCAAACAACGCACCCTCAAGAAAGCGGTGACCGCCACCGGTGTCGGACTGCATACCGGCGACAAAGTCCGACTCACCCTTCGTCCGGCCGACGCCGGTTCGGGGATCACCTTTGTGCGCACGGACCTCCAGCCGCCGGTTTCCATTGCGGCCAGCCCTGCGGCAGTTGGTGATACGCGCATGTCGTCATGCCTGATCACGCAATCGCCCCATGGCGAAGTGCGGATTTCGACCGTTGAGCATCTGATGTCTGCGATGGCGGGATTGGGGCTCGACAATGCAATCGTCGAAGTCACTGCCGCAGAGTTGCCAATACTCGATGGAAGTGCTGCGCCGTTTGTCTACTTGCTGCAGTCGGCCGGACTGGTGGAACAGGATGCCGCGAAGAAGTTTGTCCGGATCACCAAAATGGTCGAAGCACGCGAAGGGCTCGACGCCTCTGCAAAATGGGCGCGCCTCGCACCCTATGACGGATTTCGGCTGACCTTCAGCATCGATTTCAATCATCCTGCGGTCGATCAAACGGGGCAGACGGCCGCCATTGATTTCGCCGACACACCCTATACCAAGGAAATTGCACGTGCCCGCACCTTCGGGTTCATGCAGGATGTTGAAACCTTGCGCGCAAACGGGCTGGCACTTGGCGGCAGCATGGACAACGCAATTGTCATGGACGAATTTCGCATTCTTAACTCGGACGGGTTGCGCTATGCCGACGAGTTTGTCAAACACAAGATTCTCGATGCAGTGGGTGATTTGTACCTGCTTGGTCATCCGATCATTGGTGCGTATTCGGCACATAAATCCGGCCATGCCCTCAACAATCAGTTGCTGAGGGTCCTGGCGGCGGACGTGACCGCTTGGGAATTCGTCACATTCGAGAATGAATCTGCCGGGCCGGCATTCGCGCGCATGCCGCCAAATGGCAACCTGGCTGCGGCGTGGTGACGATCACTGGTCGATCCTGGCAACCTTGTCGATGGTCGTAACGGTCCAAAGCGCGGTAGTTAGGCCGGATCATTGGATTGGCAGCAAGCAGGCACCTTCCGAGACGACTGAAGACCGAATGCGTCAACTGGCTTTGCCAGCTTGAACTTGGACCTGTATTGCGGTAACCTTCCACCCCCGTTCGACAAAAGTAGCGAGCAGTCTTGGGGTTAGCTGCTTCAGTTTTGCTGCGGCAGCGCTGTGATCCGTCGCGATAACGACTACGCCGCGTCGAAAATTGAGAATTTCGCTGACTTGCGCGAGAGCCACCGGAATGTTTTCCCGGTAACGACGCCGCATTTCAATTAGCTCGGCTGCCCTGCCGGCCAGCGGTCCCAAACTGTCATGGCGCTCCACGTATGAGTGGGCGAGTTGTTTATCCGGATCGGAATTCATGGGTAGCGCCTTTCTTCGTTTCGGGTAACCGTTTCGAAGCAGGAAAAGAAGGTAGGTTGGCATGCATATTATTGTCTTTGCGCACCGCCTCGCAACGCCACGCTCGATGACGTTGACAACGCGACACGTGGCAGCGGCCGCTGCGCTTGTTGCCGCCACCATGCTGGCCGGTTCCTGCTTGCTCTACTACTTGAGCATCAGGTACGCCGCGTCGATAAAGTTGCCGATACTTGAGTCACTGCTCAAATCGGTGCAAGCCGATGACAAACGCAAGAATGAGGAGTACCTGCGCCAGAATTTGAATGCGATGGCAGTCAAGCTCGGGGAGATGCAAGCCCAACTCATGCGACTCGACGCCCTGGGTGAAAGGGTATCCGGTCTGGCAGGTGTCAAGCCGCAGGAATTCAGAAGCGGCGAACCGCCTGGCCGCGGCGGCGCGATTACATCCCAGATGCGTGACTTGTCGCTGACTGACTTCGCGCGCGAACTTGACAAACTCGCCCGCGGCCTTGAAAACCGTTCCGACTATCTTAACGTGGCGGAGTCCGAGTTATTCAACGCCAAGTTGAAAGCGAAGAGGTTGCCCACCGCATTGCCTGTCAATGCCGAATACAACGCCTCAGGCTTTGGCATACGCATCGATCCAATCACAGGTCAGTCGTCGATGCACGAAGGAATTGACTTCATCACCCAACCGGGCGCGCCGATCGTCGCCGCCGCGGGAGGTGTCGTCTTGGCAGCCGAGATGCACCATTCATTCGGCAATATGATCGAGGTCGATCATGGCGGCGAGATCGTCACACGCTATGCGCACGCGTCGGTGATGTTGGTTAAACCTGGCGACATTGTCAAACGAGGCCAGAAGATCGCCGAAGTCGGTTCGACGGGAAGATCGACCGGGCCGCACCTGCATTTCGAAGTTCGCTACAAAGGTCAGGCGCAGAACCCGGCCAAGTTTTTAGTTGCCGCGCAACCGTTGCCTCTCGTCGCAGCGCAGGCCCCGCAAAACCGCCGTTGAACACCCGGGACAGTCGGGAAACGTCGTCGACGCGCCGCCCGCCGACATGACGATTGCCGGCAACCGTGCCGGCTTGCCGGGTGCCCAACGAGCCCTTCGTCCACCGGATGAGCCGGCCGGGAGACGCATGTTAAAATCGAAGCTCGAGAAAGTCGATCGCTGCGACTTGGTTTTCCGCACATTCGCCCGAATTTTAGTGGTGAACTCGGGCATCGCGAAAGGCCGTAACGCTGGTTTGTCCATCCCGGGCGGCAGCACTTGCCGCGCAATCTTGGTGTAGACCCAAACCGGCTTCCGAACCTCGAATTTGCGTGCCTCAACGCCCGCAACCCAATGCAATGCAGGATTAATCGATAGCCCCCCATGGTCACCGGTCTACTCAAGAAGATTTTCGGCAGCCGCAACGACCGGCTGCTCAAGGAATACTCGCGCAACGTTGCAACAATCAATGCTCTCGAGCCTGAATTGGCGCAACTCAGTGACGCCGACTTGCGGGCGCGAACGGATTCCATGAAAGGCCGCCTGGCGAGCGGCGCAAACCTCGACGAGGTGCTGCCGGAAGCGTTTGCGGTCGTACGGGAGGGCGGCAAGCGTGCGCTTGGCATGCGCCATTTCGACGTACAGCTGGTCGGGGGAATGGCCTTGCATTACGGCAAGATTGCGGAAATGCGCACTGGCGAAGGAAAGACCCTCGTAGCGACCTTGCCGGCGTACTTGAATGCACTGGCAGGCAAAGGCGTTCACGTAGTCACCGTCAACGACTACCTTGCGCGCCGCGACGCGGAGTGGATGGGGAAGCTCTACAACTTCCTTGGCCTTACCGTGGGAATCAACCTGTCGGATTCGGATACCCACGAAAAGCAGGCCGCATACGCTTGCGACATCACCTACGGGACCAACAACGAGTTTGGTTTCGATTACCTGCGTGACAACCTCGAACACGAGAAAGGTGGCCGTCGCCAAAGGCCTCTGAACTATGCCATCGTCGACGAGGTCGATTCGATCCTGATCGACGAGGCACGCACGCCATTGATCATTTCTGGGCAGGCCGATGACCACACCGAGCTTTACTACCGGATGAACGAAGTGGCACCCCTGCTTGAGCGTATGGCATCCGAGCCGAAGCCGGACCAGCCTGATCCGCCGGGTGATTTCTGGGTTGACGAAAAAGCGCATCAAGTGCACTTGTCGGAGAAGGGCTTTGAACACGCCGAGGAGATTCTCGGCCGCCTGACCTTGCTGCCGGAAGGTGGCAGTCTGTACGAACCACAGAACATCGGCCTGATGCACCACTTGTACGCCGCGCTTCGTGCCCACCAGTTGTATCACCGCGACCAGCATTATGTGGTGCAGGAGGGCGAGGTCATCATCGTCGACGAGTTCACGGGTCGACTGATGAGCGGCAGACGCTGGTCGGACGGACTGCATCAGGCGGTCGAAGCCAAGGAGAATGTGGCAATCCAGGCCGAGAACCAGACGCTTGCCTCGATCACTTTCCAAAATTACTTCCGCATGTACCGCAAGTTGGCGGGCATGACCGGCACCGCCGACACTGAAGCCTACGAGTTTCAGGAGATTTACGGTCTTGAAACGGTACTGATACCGACGCATCGGGCGATGGTGCGAAAAGACCGGCTCGACCAGGTGTTCCGAACGGCTCGCGAAAAGACCAATGCGATCATTGCCGACATTTCCGATTGCCATCAGCGAGGCCAGCCCGTACTGGTGGGCACGACCTCGATCGAGAGTTCCGAGCTTCTGTCGGGCATGCTCGACAAGCACAAGCTGCCACATCAGGTATTGAACGCCAAGCAGCACGCGCGCGAAGCAGAAATCGTCGCGCAGGCCGGGCGACCGAAAATGATCACTATCGCCACCAACATGGCTGGCCGCGGTACCGATATCGTGCTCGGCGGAAGTGTCGAGAAGCAGGTTGAGCTGGTGGAAGCCACGGAAAATCTTTCGGATGCGGAAAAGGTCTCGCGGGTTGCCACGCTGCGCGGTGAGTGGCAGGCGTTGCACGACCAAGTCCTGGCCGCGGGCGGGCTTCATATCATCGGCACCGAGCGTCATGAGTCGCGACGGGTCGACAACCAGTTGCGCGGGCGCTCTGGCCGTCAGGGTGACGCAGGTTCCTCGCGCTTTTACCTCTCCCTGGAAGACCCGCTGCTGCGAATTTTCGCCGGTGACCGTGTCAAGGCCATCATGGACCGGCTCAACATGCCGGACGGCGAAGCGATTGAAGCCGGAATCGTGACGCGTTCGATCGAGTCTGCACAGCGCAAGGTGGAAGCGCGCAATTTCGACATGCGCAAGCAGCTTCTTGAGTATGACGACGTTGCGAACGACCAGCGCAAAGTGGTCTACCAGCAGCGCAATGAATTGCTGGATTCCGATGACGTCACCGAAACAGTGGACAACCTGCGGACCGGCGTGTTTGCGCAAGTCGTCCGTACCTATGTACCCGCGGAAAGCGTCGAGGAACAATGGGATCTCGACGGTCTTGCGGCGGCACTGAAGGATGACTGGGGCATTGATGCACCGGTGCGAGCCTGGGTGGCGGCCGACCAGAATCTCAATGAGGAGGACATTCTTGGTCGTGTTGCCGGCGTGGCTACTCGCAGCTACCAGGCGAAGATCGCGACCGTTGGCAGCGAAACCTGGTCACCATTTGAACGCTCTGTCATGCTGCAATCAATTGATCAGCATTGGCGCGAACATCTTGCAGCGCTGGACCATCTGCGGCAGGGGATTCACCTGCGCGGGTACGCGCAGAAGAATCCGAAACAGGAATACAAGCGCGAGGCATTTGAGCTGTTCCAGACCTTCCTCGAAACCGTGAAGCACGACGTCACCAAGACTTTGATGACCGTGCGTGTCCGCTCTCGCGAAGAGGTCGAGGCAGCCGAGGCACAGGCCAGGCGCGAGGCTGAGGAGCAGGAAGCGCGCTTGCAGTTGCATCACGCGCTGGCGAATGCCGAGATCCAGGAGCAGGCAGAAGCACTGGCACCGTTCAAGCGATTCGCCAAGAAAGTTGGACGCAACGACCCCTGCCCCTGCGGCTCCGGCAAGAAATACAAGCAATGCCACGGCAAACTCGCGTGACCAGCGCCGCGCCTGGCAATCACTTTTTCGGAATGATGGGATTGAACCGCAATCTCTGGACCTAGAACATGGCCGTCAACCTGAAAGCCCCTCTCGCAAACACCCTGGTCGCGGTAGCCGGCGTGGAGATCGGCGTCACCGAGGCCGGCATCCGCAAGGCCAACCGGCGCGATCTTCTCCTGATGAAGCTTGCTGCCGGATCGACTGTTGCAGGCGTGTTTACGCGCAATCGTTTTTGCGCCGCACCAGTCACTCTATGCCGCGAACACTTGCTCACCGGCCCCGGCATTCGTGCCCTGGTTGTCAATACCGGCAACGCGAACGCGGGCACCGGTGAGCTCGGGCTCGCCAACGCGCGCGCGACCTGCGCGGCTGTGGCCACCGCGCTCGCGATCGCCCCCGGCGAGGTGTTGCCGTTCTCGACCGGCGTCATCATGGAACAATTGCCAATGGATCGCTTGACCGCCGGCATCCCGGTGGCGGCCGCTGCTTTGGGACGCGCGGATTGGCTCGACGCGGCCACTGCAATCATGACCACCGACACAATGCCCAAGGCGGCGTCGCGGCGGATCACCATCGGCGGCGAGTTGGTAACATTGACCGGCATGGCCAAGGGTGCGGGCATGATCCGTCCCAACATGGCTACCATGCTCGGCTTCATCGCAACCGACGCGCGAATATCGCAACATGTGCTTGATGCGATGCTTGCGCGAGCGGCAGATGTGTCCTTCAACGCAATCACGGTTGATGGCGACACGTCCACCAACGACTCCTTTGTTGCGGTTGCGACTGGGCAGTCGAACGCCCCGGCAATCTCCGGGATCAATACACCCGATGGGCGCGCGTTCGCGCGCGCACTGACTGAACTTTCGATTGAATTGGCGCAGGCCATCGTACGTGATGGTGAGGGTGCCACAAAGTTCATCACAATCCGTATCGAAGGTGGAAGATCGACCGCGGAGTGTCGCCTGGCTGCCTATGCGATTGGCCACTCGCCTCTCGTGAAAACCGCCTTTTTCGCATCCGACCCCAACCTCGGTCGGATCCTTGCCGCGGTTGGCTACGCCGGTATCGATGACCTGGATCAATCGAAAATCGATCTGTACCTTGATGATGTTCTGGTTGCCAAGAGTGGCGGCCGCAACCCGGCATATCGCGAAGAAGACGGCAAGCGAGTCATGCAACAGGACGAAATCACGATCCGCGTCGTCTTGAACCGCGGGGACTCAGTGACAACGCTGTGGACCTGTGATCTTTCGCACGACTACGTGTCGATCAACGCCGATTACCGCAGCTGATCCTGTTGATTGTTACCAAAAACATGACGGCCTCGCCAGAGGCGTGTTTTTCATGAATCATGCAAGTCAAAATAATACCGGGCCATTGCCGGCCCGCAGCACTCAAACGCCGAAGTGTATGGCCAGCCCGCAACGATGAACGACATACAAAACCTGATCTCCCGCGCGCAGCTTTTTCTTGACCGCCTTGAAGCTGTGCTGCCACCGGCGCCGCTTGCCACCGACTGGAACGCCGCGGTCGCATATCGCTGGAGAAAAAGCAACGGCCGCGGCTGGTTGCAACCAATACCCCGACTGTCGCAGATCAAGTTGTCAAACCTGCAGGGCGTCGAACGACAGCGCAAGGCCATGGAGCAGAACACTCGTCAGTTTGTCGAAGGCTTGCCGGCCAACAACGTGCTGCTGACCGGCGCCCGCGGCACCGGCAAGTCGTCGCTGGTCAAGGCGATGCTCAACAAGTATGCCGCCAAAGGATTGCGCCTGATTGAGGTTGACAAGTCGGAACTGGTCGACTTGGGCGAGATTACCGACCTGGTTGAAAATCGAGCGGAAAAATTCATCATCTTCTGCGATGACCTTTCCTTTGACGAAGGCGACGCCAGCTACAAAGCCCTCAAGGTGGCTTTGGATGGATCGGTCAATGCGGCGTCGGACAACATGCTCATCTACGCTACGTCAAATCGGCGTCACCTGCTGCCCGAGTACATGCATGAGAATCTCGAGTACAAGCATGTGGGCGAGGAGATTCATCCTGGCGAATCCGCAGAAGAGAAAATTTCGCTTTCCGAGCGCTTCGGTATCTGGCTTTCTTTCTATCCTTTCGACCAGGAGGAGTACCTGTCGATTGTCGACCATTGGCTCGCACACTTCGGATGCAACCAGACGGAAATCGAGAAAGCGCGCGCCGATTCACTGACGTGGACGATAGAGCGCGGCTCGCGGTCCGGTCGTGTCGCCTGGCAATTTGCACGCGATCATGCCGGCAAACTCGGCAAGAATGCGCGCGCGGCGCCGGCCAGGTCCGTGCGCAAATCCGGTCGCCAATAGCAGCGCGCCGCACATATGGCGAATGTGGTCGATGTCGTTGCCGCTGTCATCATGCGGCCGGACGGGCAATATCTCCTCGCACAACGTCCCCCAGGCAAGGTCTACGCCGGCTATTGGGAGTTTCCTGGCGGCAAGATCGAAGCAGGTGAAACCGCTCATGCGGCGCTGGTTCGCGAGATCAGGGAGGAACTCGGCATCGAGGTACTTGAGGCCCATCCTTGGCTGGTGCGCCATCATGAATACGCGCATGCCTCGGTGCGGCTGCGATTCTTTCGAGTGAGCCGCTGGCGCGGCACCCCGTCGGGGCTGGACGGCCAGCAGTTTGAGTTCCAGACGGCGGGGCGCGAGTCGGTTGCTCCGATGCTGCCCGCCAACACGCCCATCCTCAAAGCGCTTGGCATGCCGCCGGTTTACGGCATCTCAAACGCAACTGAACTCGGGAGCGGCGTCTTTCTGGGACGCCTTGAACACGCCCTTGCAAACGGCCTCCGGTTGGTGCAACTGCGCGACAAATCCCTGCCGGTCGGAGAGCGAAGGCGTCTGGCGCTCGAAGTTGTTGCTCGCTGCCGAGAGCATGGTGCACGTGTACTCGTCAACGGCGACGCAAATCTGGCGGAGTCGGTTGGCGCCGACGGCGTACATTTGACATCCGCCCAGCTATCAAGTGCCCAGCAGCGGCCGGACTTCGCCTTGGTCGGCGGGTCGGTACACACGGCGGTGGAAATCGCTCGTGCCGGTGATCTTGGTTGCGACTTCGCTGTTCTCGGACCGGTGCTTCCGACCGCCACCCACGCAGATGGCAGGTTGCTGGATTGGACAGGTTTTGCCAATCTCGTTGCAGAAGCGGAGTTGCCCGTCTATGCACTGGGTGGTATGTCCGGCGCAGACTTGCAGCGCGCTGTCAACAGTGGTGGCCATGGCATCGCCATGATGCGAGGTGCCTGGCGGGCACCACTTGACACCTGACAAGCCCCGGCATCCGCGTCCAGTAGCCGTGGACGTCGCCAACTGCGCAGCAAACGCCTGACTTAACTCCGGCACACTGGCAAAGCACCAGGCGTCACACTTGGTTCAAGCAGTCGATGCCCAAGGATCGACTCGGCGCCTCGCGCGCCGGCGCCGGTTCAACTTTCACCAGTCTCGGTGCCAGGGTCCGGCTCGTCTCGCACAGGAACCCGATACTCCTCGCTTGACCAGGCACCCAGATCAATGAGGCGGCATCGTTCAGAGCAGAATGGCCGAAAACGGCTTTGCGGACCCCAAATCACTTCGGCGCCACACGTTGGACAGGAAACACTGGCCGCCACGGATGTCGAAGCTTAAAGATTGCAGTAGGTCAATTCAAATGACACACTGGTCTCGGACTGCCGTGGTCGGCCGCCGCCCCAGGCGCCCGTCATATCGGATACCGGCTCTGTGAAGCGGATCATCAAGGCGTACTTGTTGGCACTGATTTCGGGGATGAACGCCAGGTCGTCGGCGAGCCGCAAGCGAATCAGTTGCGCTACCCGTCCGGAAAGCATCTGCTGGAATTGCCCTTGCACCGCGGTAAATTCACCAGCTTTGCCGCTGTCGCGCAGCAATCGCAAAACGATGGAAATGCCGTCGCGCACTGGCAGCAACGGCGCCAGCCATCCCTGGAGATCGGCCAGCCGCGCCGCAGTCGGCCGATGTAGCCAGAAATGGTAAGACGGCAGATCAAACTCGCAGGCACCACCAGGTATGTTGATGCGGCTCTTGACATTCATGAGCCATTCGTTCTCCCGCAGATGCTGGCCGGTCTTGCCTGCGTGCGCCGCCAGAGCCGAAAACGTTTCATCGGCCTCGCGCAGCACCTTATCCAGTGCATCCTGGGCGACATCCGGCGAGCCGCGATACGCCGCCAACACCTGCCGCTGACGCTCAAGTTCCTGCATGAGATCCGACTTGAGATCAGCGCGCCCGGCGACATCGATGATCTCGAAAATGGCCACCAGGGCAGAATGATGGTCGAGCGCATCCTCGCGAGCTAGAAAGTAGCGCACGCGATCGAACAAATCCTCAAGCCGCAGAAGCGTACGGATACGCTCGGATAACGGATATTCGTAAGTAATCACCTGGCTTGGCTGCATTTGCATGACGCTGGCCGGAATTGCCCGCGATTGTGGATCATGCAATTCCAATTGACAATGAAATTCTGGTGACGAACCGGACCATTCATGCCCGATCCGTCCGCATGCCAAGATAAATTTGATGCAACCGGTCCACTTGATGCTGCAACCAGGCCAGGTCGCGGTCATTGTCAATCACGTCGTCGGCGTGCGCGACACGTTCCGCACGAGTTGCCTGCACCGCCATGATTTGGCGCACCGACCGCTCGTCAAATCCGTTGCGCGCCATCACGCGTGCAATCTGTGTGAATTCCTGGCAATCGACGACCGCAATGCGGTCGTAGCGGTCGCGCCAATGTGCTGGATCTCGTCGGGCAGCTTCAACCAGCAAGGGAATCATGAGAATGACATAGGGCGTGCGAGCCAGCGCCAACCGGCGTGCAGTCTCGGCGCGAATCAAGGGGTGCAGGATGCGCTCAAGTTCAACCCGGGCCTCCGGTTGCGCGAAAACATGGGCTCGCATGCGGTCCCGGTCCATTGCGCCGTCGGCTGCAATGAACGCTTCACCAAACATCTGCCTGATAGGCTCTATACCGTCACCACCTGGAGCCGTCACCAGATGGGCGATCGCATCGGCATCAATCATCGACGCGCCACGGCGCTCAAACTCGGCAGCCACAGTCGACTTGCCGCTGCCAATGCCTCCGGTCAGGCCCACCACCAGAGCCCCGGAGCGCGGGCCGGCTTCAGTTGTGTCTTCGGCAATCACAGGAAGTCGAGATAAGCATGGGTCAGATAATCTCCCGCGAGCAACGCAACCACGCCGGCGCACGCAAGGTACGGACCGAACGGCATTGGCACTTCGCGCCCACGCCTCGCCAGATAAATCAGGGAAATACCAAACACTGCACCTATCACTGACGATAACAACACAATCAGCGGAAGCATTGTCCAGCCCAGATACGCGCCAAGGGCTGCAAGCAACTTGAAGTCGCCGAAGCCCATGCCATCGCGGCCAGTAATGATTTTAAACAGCCAATAGACACTCCACAGAACCAGATATCCCGCGATCGCGCCAACTACCGAAGATTGCAGGTTCGTCAGCGCGCCAAACAAGTTGAAGGCAATACCTGACCAGACGAGCGGAAGTGTGATCGAGTCCGGCAAGAGTTGGGTATCGAAATCGATCAACGCAAGGACCACGAGCGACCAGCACAGGGCGAGCGCGGCAACACAGGCGAGCGTTGGTCCGAAACGCCAAGCCACCAGCGCCGAGAGGGCAGCAGTCGCGATCTCGACCATCGGATAGCGCAGCGAGATGCGCGTGCCGCAACCGGCGCATCGACCGCGCAAGGCGATGTAACTCAGGACCGGGACATTTTCAAGCGCGCCGATGCGGTGTCCGCAGGACGGGCAAGCCGAACGTGGCAAGACCAGGTCGAATCGCTGCGGGCGAGCTTGCAACAGGGCTGCCAACCCTGCCGGAACCGGCCAGGCCCGTTCCTTGAGCTGGTGATCGATTTCCTCGAACCAGCCTTGCTCCATCATGCGTGGCAGGCGATAAATAACTACATTGAGGAAGCTGCCGATCGCAAGCCCCAACGCAGAGGTGGAAACAATGAAGAACACCGCGTGCTGCCGCAGGAAATCAAGCATGAAAAAGAAACGGCGCTGACAAGCGCCGCTTTCCATTCGCCAGCACCGCGCTCAGACCACGGCTCCAAGCTTGAAGATAGGCAGGTACATGGCGATCACCATACCGCCGATCAGGGTTCCGAGAACCACCATGATCATCGGTTCCATCAGGCTCGACAATGCTTCGACTGCGTCGTCGACTTCTGCTTCGAAAAAATCCGCAACTTTGGACAGCATCGAATCCAGGGCGCCGGATTCCTCACCGATCGATACCATCTGGATGACCATGCTGGGAAACACCTGCGCATTTTGCATTGCCACCGTGAGACTTGTTCCGGTAGCAACTTCACCCTGGATAGCCTTGGTGGCGATCACGTAGACCTGATTTCCGGAAGCTCCCCCGACCGAATCGAGGGCCTCTACCAGCGGCACGCCAGCCGCAAACATGGTCGACAAGGTTCGGGTCCAGCGCGCGATGGTCGCCTTGCGAACCAGATCTCCAAATACTGGTGCCTTGAGAATCGCCTTGTCCATGAAAATCTGCATCGCTTTTGAACGTTTCCACGATTCAAAAAAGAAATAGATGCCGCCCCCCATCAAGGCGAAGATGGCCCACCAGTAGCTGACAAAAAAGTCGGACACCGCCATCACTACTAGTGTCGGCCCCGGCAGGTCGGCGCCGAAGCTGGTGAAGACCTGCTTGAATGCTGGGATCACGAAAATCATGATCACCGCGGTAATCACAAACGCCACCACGATGATCGAGATCGGGTAGAAAAGAGCTGATTTGATCTTGCTCTTGATGGCAAGAATCTTTTCCTTGTACGACGCAAGCCTGTCAAGCAACGTTTCAAGAATGCCTGCCTGTTCGCCTGCCGCGACCAGGTTGCAAAACAGCGGATCGAAATACAGCGGATATTTGCGAAACGCCTGATTCAGGCTTGACCCGGTTTCGACTTCGGTCTTGAGTTCGAACAAAAGGCGCGCGACCGCCGGGTTGGCATGACCCTTACCCACAATGTCGAACGACTGCAATAGCGGAACACCGGCTTTCATCATCGTCGCCAATTGCCGTGTGAACAACGTAATGTCCTTGTCGGAAACCTTGCCCCCCTTCCGGAAAGATTGCCGCTTGACCTTCGTCACCAGAATGCCTTGGCGCCGCAATGTGGCGTTGACCACCGCGTCTCCGGTGGCTCTGAGTTCGCCACGGACGGTCTTTCCGGCCTTGTCCTTGCCTTCCCAGACGAAGGTGAACTCCTTGGTCCCTTTCGCAACCGCTGTCGCCATATTGCCCTCTCGAATCTTGTCCGCCCGACCCGCGCCGGACTCAATCACGCCTATTGGTTGGTGCAGCCCAAAACTTCCTCAACAGTCGTCATTCCCTGCTTTACCTTGACCAATCCTGATTGACGGAGTGTGCGCACACCCTCGCGTGCAGCCTGATCCGCAATGTCGAGAGCGGTTCCATGTTTCAATATAATACGCTGAATTTCCTCGGAAATCGGCATCACCTGGTAGATCCCGACCCGTCCCTTGTATCCCGAGCCTTTGCAGCGATCGCACCCGACTGGGCGGAATGGCTGCCAGCTGCCATCAAGATCCTCTTCGGTAAAGCCCGCTTCGAGCAGCGCCTCATTGGGCACCGTGGTGGTGTCTTTGCAGGTGCATAAACGACGCGCCAGACGTTGTGCCGAGATGAGAATGACACTTGAAGCGATATTGAAGGCCGCCACCCCCATGTTCATCATCCGGGTAAGAGTGGTCGGCGCATCATTCGTATGGAGGGTTGAAAACACCATATGACCGGTCTGGGCCGCCTTGATTGAAATATCCGCAGTTTCCAGATCGCGGATCTCGCCGACCATGATGATGTCAGGATCCTGCCGCAGGAAGGACTTGAGCGCGACAGCGAACGTCAACCCAGCCCGATCATTGACATTGACCTGATTGATGCCGGGCAGGTTGATTTCGGCCGGATCCTCGGCAGTGGATATGTTGATGCCAGGCTGATTGAGAATATTCAGGCATGTGTATAGCGAGACCGTCTTTCCGGAACCCGTCGGTCCGGTCACAAGTACCATGCCATAGGGGCGATGCACAGCCTTCAGCAGCCGCTCCTTCTCCTCTGGCTCATAGCCGAGCGCTTCGATGCCGAGCGTAGCCGATGAGGGATCGAGAATCCGCATGACGATTTTCTCGCCGAACAGCGTCGGCAGGGTACTGACCCGGAAATCGATCGCGCGGTTCTTCGAAAGCACCAGTTTCATCCGACCGTCCTGCGGCACCCGTTTCTCGGAGATATCGAGCTTGGAGATCACCTTGATACGTGACGCAAGCTTTTCCTTGATGGCGATTGGCGGACTGGCGATCTCGCGCAATATGCCGTCGGTACGGAAGCGAATCCGGTAGGTCTTCTCATAAGGCTCGAAATGCAGGTCGGAGGCACCATCGCGGATCGCATCCATCAGCATTTTCTGCAGGAATCGCACCACTGGCGCGTCGTCGACATCGGGCGTCGACGCTTCTTCAGCCTTGGCAAGCGCCTCGTCATCGGTGAATTCAAGATTCAGATCATCATCAGGCAAATCCAGGATGGAAGCCCCGGCAGCTTCAGCCAGCGTGCCCAGAATCGCGCCGAGTTTGTCGTCCTCGACCACCACAGGATCGATCGCAAGCGAGGTCTGAAACTTGATCTGGTCGAGTGCGGCCTTGTTGGTAGGGTCCGAGATCGCCACCGACAAGCGATTGCCCCGCTTGGCCAGCGCAACCACCCGATGCTGCTGCACCAGTTTGCGGTCGATTGCGTCGCCCAGCACCTGCTGCGGATCATAGGTCGCGAGATCAAGCAGGGGATAACCGAAGACCTCCGATCCAAATTGGGCAACGTCGCGTGCGCTCATCTTCTTCGACGCGATCAATTGCTCGACAAACGTCAGGTTGCCAGTCCCGGCATCGTTGACCAGCGCCTCCGCATCGGCAACAGACAAACGTCCGCCCTGCACCAAGGCCCGTGCGATGCCGGAAAGGGTATTGGGTAACAGGACCGCCGCCATCAGGAATTCATCGAGAACAAACCATTCGCCTTTGGTCAACCATCGCGCGATTGTAGCCAATCGCAAGTCGGCCGATGCGCCGAACAGCGCTCGATACCAGCCGCATACAAAGAATTATGACATTGGCATGATCGAAGCGTCGCCGCAATTTCCAGCGTTTACTTCACCGCCTCGATTCAGCACCTGTGGATTCCATCGATGGCCATTGCGCGCGTCGATCCCGGACTTGCCGAACCGCGACAGAATAGCCAACCATGCACAGGATCAGGCTGAATCACGGAATGCCATTTATTTCCTGGAGAATGCGGCCGTCAAACGCTAGCCGAGCCTAGCGTGGGAGCCCGCATCACAGGTACTGCTTGGGCTCGCGCACCATATTGCATCGCACTCCGCCATCGCCACGGGTGCGCGCGGTATCGGACCTGACAACACAGGCGATCACTAAAACACAACGTGAGCAATCCAGCGCTCGCCGGCAGCGATACCAACCAAGCGCGTTCGTATGTTGCGCGCCATCGATCCGGCGCTGCCCAATCGCGATTCCTGCCACATGCACGACCAGCTTGCATCTTTGAGCGGCGACAATGCACCGTTTGGTCGGGGTGAGAGGATTCGAACCTCCGGCCTCTACGTCCCGAACGTAGCGCTCTACCAGGCTAAGCTACACCCCGACGATTCCGCAAACAAATCCCGGGAGGGAATTGCAAGCGCACATTCAACCAGTGCGCTCAACTGCGAAAGAACACAATTCTAGCAAAGTTTGCCTGCTCTGACTGGCTGGCAGACAGCCCAGCAAGGTCGCAGCCCTTGCCGCCTCGGCACGCGCCGCAGCGCGGGTGTATTCCAGCGCGCCCGTCTCGCGGATGACTGACAGGACCGACGAAAAATCAGCCGCGCCAGGATCGGCAATCGCGGTGCGCACTATCGCCTGCTGCGCCGCCGAACCGGTCACCAGTGCCCGCAGCAGCGGCAGCGTCGGCTTGCCTTCCTGCAAGTCATCCCCAAGATTCTTGCCGGTCTCGGCAACATCACCGGAATAGTCGAGCACGTCGTCAACAAGTTGAAATGCGGTGCCCAGACGCATGCCGTACTCGCCCATCTGGTCCGAAATCGCGGTGTCGCCACAGGTGATCATCGCCCCGATCCGGCCAGCCGCCTCAAACAGCTTGGCGGTCTTGAAGCGAACCACGCGCAGGTAACTCTTCTCCGAAACATCGGCATCGCCAATGTTCATCAACTGCAACACTTCGCCTTCAGCGATGGTGTTGGTGGCATCGGCGAGAGTCCGCATCACCCTCATGTCGCCGACTGCCACCATCATCTGAAACGCACGCGAGTAAAGAAAATCCCCGACCAACACGCTTGCCGCGTTGCCAAACACGGAATTCGCGGTCTTTCGCCCACGGCGAAGGTCGGATTCATCAACCACATCGTCATGCAGCAAAGTCGCGGTGTGAATCATCTCGATGACCGCCGCGAGTTCGTGTGCGCGGGAGTCAATCTCCCCAAACGCACCGTTGACCAAAAGTAGCAAAACCGGTCGCAGGCGCTTGCCGCCGCCGCCGATGATGTATTGGGCAACCTGGTTTACCAGCGGAACATCCGAACTCAGGCGCGCGCGAATACATGCGTCGACTGCGGCCATATCGGCGACGATCGCATGTCTTGGATCAAACCGGGTCAAACTTCCACCTGCGCACTTCCTGTCATCCTGACTGACGGCAACAGCTTTTCACCATGATATTAGGTACAAACCTGCACAAACGCAAACCACCTGCGTTTGGCGGCCGTCGCATCGCAAGTCTTGCAGAACCAACGCTGCCGACCAACCCAATACCTTGACTTATAAGGCGATTATTGCTATATTTTACGGTTCCTCGCGTCCAAGCGAGCAAACAGTCGAGGTTACCATGTATGCGGTCATAAAAACCGGAGGCAAGCAGTACCGCGTTGCCGCTGGCGAAAAATTAAAGGTAGAACAGATACCTGCAGACATCGGTCAGGAAATCATTCTGGATCAGGTGTTGATGGTGGGCGGTGGCGAAGCAATCAAGGTGGGGGCGCCTCTGGTTGCCGGCGCCAACGTCACGGCCAAGGTTGTCGCGCACGGGCGCGGCGAGAAAATCCGCATTTTCAAAATGCGCCGTCGCAAGCATTACCAGAAGCATCAAGGTCATCGTCAGAACTTCACCGAGATCGAAATCTCGGCAATCAACGTTTAGGGAAAGTAACCATGGCACACAAAAAGGGCGGCGGTTCCACCCGAAATGGCCGTGATTCCGAATCGAAGCGTCTGGGCGTCAAGGTTTATGGCGGTCAGGCGGTGATTCCCGGCAACATCATCGTCCGTCAGCGGGGCACCGAGTTTCATGCCGGCGACAATGTCGGGATGGGCAAGGATCACACGCTGTTCGCAAAGTCCGAAGGCAAGGTCAAGTTCGCCATCAAGGGCGAACTGCAGCGGCGCACAGTGAGCATCGTACCGGCTTGAAGTTTCCGGGCGCGCAGCAACAGGCCCAATCGTGAAGAGCGATTGGGCTTTTTTGTTTGTCCGCCATGAGTCCGATGAGCGAATCAGGCCACCACTGAACGGCGGAACAGCGCAATGAAATTCATCGACGAAGCCACCATTGCGATCAAGGCCGGCGACGGCGGTCGCGGTGCCGCCTCCTTCAGGCGCGAGAAGTTCCTGCCAGACGGCGGCCCTGACGGTGGCGATGGCGGCCGCGGAGGCAGCATCATTGCCATTGCCGATCGCAACATCAACACCCTGATCGACTTCCGCTTTGCTCGCATTCATCGCGCCAGGAATGGCGAACCGGGACGCGGCGCCGATCAATACGGCAGGGGCGCTGAAGACGTGATTCTGCGCATGCCGGTCGGCACCCTCATTACAGACCTGGCAACCGGCGAACCGTTGATCGATCTGGCGACCGACGGTGAACAGGTTGTGCTCGCCAAGGGCGGCCAGGGCGGTCTGGGCAACATCCACTTCAAGTCAAGCACCAACCGGGCGCCACGCCAGTACACCCTGGGCGAGGATGGCGAAGAGCGCGAACTCAAACTCGAACTCAAGGTATTGGCTGACGTCGGGTTGCTTGGCATGCCCAACGCCGGCAAGAGCACTTTCATTCGTGCGGTATCGAACGCCCGGCCAAAGGTTGCCGACTATCCGTTCACCACCTTGCATCCCAATCTCGGCGTGGTACGTGCGACCGACACCGTGGACTTCGTCATCGCCGACGTTCCCGGGCTGATCGAAGGCGCAGCCGACGGTGCGGGCCTTGGAATTCAGTTCCTCAAGCACTTGCAGCGAACCCGCGTGTTGCTCCACTTGGTGGATATCGCTCCGTATGATGACGCGGTCGATCCGGTCAAGGAGGCTCGCGCGATCGTCGGCGAGCTCAAGAAATACGACCGCGCCCTGCACGCCAAGCCGCGCTGGCTGGTGCTCAACAAGGTCGATCTGATCGCTGACCCCGCCGAACGCGAACGACGAATCGCAGACTTCGTGCGCCGCTTGCGCTGGAAGGGTCCGGTGTTCAGTGTGGCCGCGATCACTGGCGCCGGCTGTCGAGACCTGTGCCGCCAAATCGGCGAGTACCTCGAAGCACAGCGAAAAGAGACCTGAACGTGGCGTCGATCGTGCAAAGCGCGACCAGGCTGGTCATCAAGGTCGGCTCATCCCTGGTGACCGACGACGGCCGCGGCCTCGACAGCACGGCGATCGCGCGCTGGGCACAGCAGATCGCCGGCTTGCGCCGGGACAACAAGCAAGTCGTGCTGGTATCAAGTGGCGCGATTGCCGAAGGCATGAAGCGGCTCGGATGGATCCGGCGCCCGAAGGCGATCCACGAACTGCAGGCCGCGGCCGCTGTCGGGCAAATGGGACTGGTTCAGGTATACGAAACCTGTTTCCGTGCCCACAACCTGAAAACCGCGCAGATCCTCCTGACCCACGACGACCTTGCCGATCGCAAGCGCTACCTCAACGCACGTTCGACCCTGATGACTTTGCTTCAACTGGGAGTCATCCCGATCATCAACGAAAACGACACCGTGGTCACCGACGAGATCAAGTTCGGCGACAACGACACCCTTGGCGCGCTGGTCGCCAACCTGATCGAGGCAGATGTTCTGGTAATCCTCACTGACCAGGCCGGCCTCTACAACAGCGACCCGCGGCGCGACCCCGCCGCCACCCTGATCAACTCGGCACCTGCGGGTGACCCGGCCCTTGAAACCATGGCCGGTGGCGCCGGTTCGAGCCTTGGCAAGGGCGGCATGATCACCAAGGTCCTGGCAGCCCGCCGCGCGGCGAAAAGCGGCGCGCACACCGTGATCGCCTCCGGCCGTACGCCTGACGTACTGACTCATCTGGCGCGCGGCGACAACATCGGCACCCACCTTCATGCCGGCATACAGCGCATCACCGCACGCAAGGCCTGGATGTCGGATCACCTGCAGGTGCGCGGCTCCGTCACGCTTGACCGCGGCGCCGCGCATGCCTTGCTGGGAGGCGGCAAAAGCCTGCTGCCGATCGGTGTGGTCGAGGTATCCGGAGAGTTCGACCGCGGCGAGGTGGTGGCAATTCGCGCCGAGGACGGCCGCGAGATCGCGCGCGGGCTGGCCAACTATGCGGCCAGTGAAACACGACGCATCATGCGCAAGCCGTCGAGCGAAATCGAATCGATCCTCGGCTTCATCGAGGATGATGAACTGGTCCATTGCGACAATATGGTGCTGCTCTAAGCCATTTGCACCGATTCGCCGGACCGCATATTTACGAGCATGAAAAGCGCGCGCCAGCGCCGCTGGCCACCGCACTTCTATGACTCGTGACCACTACGAGGACTGCAATTTTTCCCGGCACCATGCAAGACATTGCCGGCCCAATTGGGGCCTGGCTTGCCATCGTTGCGTCGGCGCATGCCGGACAAAGGCACAAGGTTGCCCTCAAGCGTGACCAGGCATCGCTTGCTGCCGGTGTTCGTCCCCGCGGAGTGCGACCTGCACTCACCTCTTTGTCCGCGCGGATGACGCTACGACACGCCAACGCGAGACAAGAAAAAGGGTTGCGCAAATGCATGTGATTTGCTCCGCGGTCGCCAGCTTCGCATACGCAAAGGGTTGCGGAACAATTGCTTCCAGCAGCAACGCTGCATGGAAAGGCGGCTTCAGGTATCCGAGCAATGCGCCAAGCGCGCAGTAACCCGCCAGGAAAATGCGCGCCCTCGCTCCAGGACTTGCATCGCGGGCAATGATCGATCGGTCCAGCCAGGCGGCGGCGCAAAGGTATGCCGCCTCATAGAGCATCACTGGATGGCGCCGCACGCCGTCGCCAAAATCGATACCGGTGGGAAGATAGGTCGGACTGCCGTAACCCGTGCCGCGCAGCGCCCAAAAAAATGTCCCGCCCGCCAGCACCAGCAACGCCGCGGCAACCGGAATCACCAGGCGATCCGCCTGGCGTCCACCACCACCATGCCGATCCGCAAGCCACAACCCGTAGCGTCCACCGAGCAACGCGCCTGGCATTGAATCACCGCTAAGCCACGCGAGCACGCGATCCGCAAGTGCCGCGTCAGAACCAAGAAACAGTCCCGGATAAGTAAGCGCGTAGACAAGCTTGGAGCCCAGCAACGCACCGAGCAGCATCGCTGCGGTCATTCGGCGTTGATCAGAATCGACAAACGGCGCGTGCCGCGCATACAGTTTAAGGAAGATGATCAGCGCAAGCAACCACCAGAGCAGCTTGACCACCAGGGCGGCATAAACCGGTAATGACATGTTGCGATTGTAGTCGCGCAATGTTCCTTCGCTGCCGACTCCAGGGCTGGACTGATCACGGATGTGCCGCGCGCAGTCGCAGGGCAGCGCACAAATTCGAACCGCGACCAGTGCGGGAGACCGCCGACTACCGGCAATTGATCAATCTGCGCTGTGAATCAGCCCGTGTTGCGCGCGTGCAAGACAGCCGCGGCCAAATGGCTTAAGGCCTGTTCACACGCATGCGCATTTTGTGTGAACAGGCCCTAATCGCTCGGCAGGCCCGACGCTTTTTCACGCCCGCCGCGTTTGAGGTTCTCAAGCAGGGCTTTGCGCTGCTCGACGCGCTTGCCATCGCAAAATACATCGCGCCAGATTTCGAAATAGTAGCGATTGATCCGGCTATCGGTGATCGCCGCCCATTCGGAGTTTCGCGCAGGTGCCCAGAATCCGCCGTCCGCCGATTTGCGACCAAATGCGAACACCCTACGTTCGCCAGTGGCGCATCGTATGCCTTCATAACTCACATTTTCCGCGCCGCCCTGGCTGCGCACCACCAGCACGTAGCGAACCACACCATCATCCCCGATTATCAAGTTCGTCTCGTCAAACAAGATGGCATGGCTCGACAAATCGGTCGGAAATCTCAACAGCGACGATGCCCGCGGGTACGGCGGCATCACCAATTGCGCCTCTCTGAAGATCTCGTCTTCACCCTTGGGCACGGTCAATCCCGACTGCGCCGTGAGGGTCGCGGGCAGCAGCGACAGTGCTGCAGCCACGGCAAGCAGCAACGCCGGCAAGCCAGCCCGGAAAAATCGGCGAAGGCAGCTAAGCAAGATCACCGATCAACGAAGCCAGCACTTCCGGTTCGATCTCGTTCTTCTGCGCCAGGTACTCGGGATGATCGCAACCGATCTTCAGTTGCGCGCCGCTCTTGAGCGCGATCACCATCGGCGGCGCCAGCTCGAATCGCAGGAAGTGCACGGCGGAGGTCTTTTCATCATTCTCACGTTCGAGATCCTCGTCGGCAATTGCGTAAACCCGGTCCTGACCTTCAACCTGAACAAAAATTCGCCGCTCCACGCCCTTGAGTTTCGCCAGCGCACGCTGCCGTTCCGGCACGCTTTCATAGCCGATCAACATGGTCGCCTTGAAATTGCTGCCGTCGGGAATCAGCGGGTTGTAGGACGCCAGCTCGCTTGCGATGCCGGTTTCCTCGAAAATCCGCTCAATGCGCAGCATTTCCTGAATCTGGTAGCGGATCGTGGTCTCGTCCTCGAAAATCAGGGAGATGTGATCGCCAAGATCAACCGTACGCACCTTCTTGTGCGCAATGACCTGCTTGCGCAATTGGGGGCGCGCCCTTGAGTAGGCCTCCAGGGACATCAGTTGGTCAGGGGTGAGTTGCGGCATGGTTCACTGCTTTCAAATGGCGTAGGCGATGCGCAGCAACGACAACGGGTGCTGCAAGGGGACTTCAGCCAAGCCGTTTTCGCGCATGCCCTGTTCGATGTGGTGGCCAGCTAGCTGGCAATCGGAACTGATGAAATCGGGCTTGGCATCATCAGACCCCGCCATGGCCTTGAAAACCGGCTTGCCGATCTTCATCGCGGTCTGGTGGAATTCCTTTTTCACCCCCCAGGTACCGGAGTGGCCCGAACATCGCTCTACCGCGTTGACCCTGGTGCCGGGCACAAGTTGCAATGTCTCGGCAGTTTTCCTGCCTACGTTCTGCACCCGGGAGTGACAGGGAATGTGATAAGACACATTGCCCAGCGGCCGCTTGAAATCCGTTTTGAGCAGGCCGTCGCGGTTGCGGAGGATAAAGAATTCAAACGGGTCGAACATCGCCTCTGCCACCGCCGCCACATCCCCGTCGTCCGGAAACATGAGCGGCAATTCCTGCTTGAACATCAGCGTGCACGACGGGATCGGCGTGAGAATCGCATAGCCCTCGCGAGCCAGCCTGGCCAGCGGCGGAATGTTCTTGTCCTTCAGTGCCTCGACCGCCTTGAGATCACCCAGTTCCAGCTTCGGCATGCCGCAACATGCCTCTTTCTCGGCCAGCGTCCATGCAATCCCGTTATGTTCAAGCAATGCAACCAGATCGCGGCCGATGCCCGGTTCGTTGTAGTTGATGTAACAGGTCGAGAAGATCGCCACCTTGCCGGGCGTGCGCTCGCCGTTCTTTATCGGCACATCCGCGCTTTTTTTCGGACCGGAGCGGAACTTGGTGGCTGCATATTCCGGCACCCAGGCCTTTTCGTCGACGCCCAAGGTCATCTCCATGACCTCGCGCGCGATTTTGGTCTTGTTCACCGCGTTGACGGTCTGGGTCACGATCGGGATTCCGGCGAACCAGCCCAGCTTGTCGGTACTCGACAAGACCTGATCGCGGATGCCGGTCAAGCCCTGCTCATGCTTGACCGCCTTGGCGCGCAACATCAAATGCGGGAAGTCGAGATTCCACGGGTGCGGCGGCACGTACGGGCATTTGGTCACGTAGCACACATCACACAGATAGCACTGGTCGACGACTTTCCAGTAGTCGTCTTTGGCGACGCCGTCGACTTCCATCGTCGCACTGGCATCAACCAGATCGAACAGGGTCGGGAACGAACCGCACAGACTTACACAGCGGCGGCAGCCATGACAAATGTCGAACACGCGCTCCATTTCATGAAACAAGGATTCCTGATCATAAAAATCCGGGTTCTTCCAGTCCAGCCGATGCCGGGTCGGCGCCTCCAGATTGCCTTCACGCGCAGTCATGAAAAAAACTTTCGAAAAGAAAAAGCAAGATCAAAATGGCGCTCGCCGGCCCGCCGGCCAATAGAAGCACGAAGATTAAGGGGCGCATAAGCGCCCCTTGAATCCGAGTAGTTATTCCGGCATGCGCAGCATGACCGGAATAATCATCAATCGACCAGCGAGTCGAGTGCCTTCTGATACCGGTTGGCATGCGAACGCTCGGCCTTGGCCAGCGTTTCGAACCAGTCGGCGATTTCGTCGTGGCCTTCGGCGCGCGCGGTCTTGGCCATGCCCGGATACATATCGGTGTATTCGTGCGTTTCGCCGGCAACCGCCGCCTTCAGGTTGTTGCGCGATGAGCCGATCGGCAAACCGGTGGCCGGATCGCCCACCGCTTCAAGGTACTCAAGGTGTCCATGTGCGTGGCCGGTTTCGCCCTCGGCGGTATTGCGAAACAGGTTGGCGACTTCAGTCTGGCCTTCAACATCGGCCTTGTTTGCGAAATACAGGTAACGGCGATTCGCCTGCGACTCGCCGGCGAAGGCGTCTTTCAGGTTTTGCTCGGTTTGCGAGCCTTTGAGTGCTGCCATATCAATCTCCGATCAAGGCACAGGTGGGGAAAATTCACACGTTAATTTCATTCAAGACGCCTCGCCCGAGGCATCTTCGCGCTTTTGCCATCGCCCGGAATTCCCGCGCGATGCAATGGGCACAGCTTGGATCATAACGAATGCCGGGCGCCGCGCCAATTGTTTGTGTCAATCGCCGGGATAGCCTGGCTCAATCCGGCACGGCACCTTGCGGTGGCGCGGCATCAACCGGCGTCGATCCGTGATCGACCTTGCCTTCGCCCCGGGTCGCGCGCGGTTCACCGTCGCGAACCGCGCCGGCGCGCTGCTTTTGTGGCCGCGCGCTTACACTCTTGCGCTCAAACAACAGCCGCGACAGCTCGTTCAAGGCTTGGTCATAAACTGCCCGCTTGAATTCGATCACAGTCTCGAGCGGCACCCAGTAGTCATGCCAGCGCCAGGCGTCGAACTCCGGATGCTCGCAGGCGCGCAGGCGCACGTCGCAGTCGCGACCGACCAGCCGCAGCAAGAACCAGATTTGCTTCTGGCCGCGATAGTTGCCGCGAAAATCGCGCCTGATCCAATCCCGCGGCACGTCATAGCGCAACCATTCGCGTGTACGCCCAAGAACGCGCACATGCTCGGCTTTGAGGCCGGTTTCCTCGTGGAGCTCGCGGTACATGGCCTGTTCCGGCGTTTCACCGTACTTGATGCCGCCCTGCGGAAATTGCCAGGAATGTTCGCGTACCCGCTTGCCCCAAAAGACCTCGTTCCGATGGTTGACGATGATAATGCCGACGTTCGGGCGGTAGCCGTCACGATCGAGCATGAAATTACCTGCTAATCCCTTAAAATTAGCCCCATTATAGACCCAAGAAAACCCCGCACAAGTTACCGATGACCGGACTCCGGTACAAAGTGTCTATTCATTTCAAGACCTTGGAGAAAGCTGCCGTCGCCCTAAGCGGCTTGGTCCAGCGTTTCCAATCACTCCACGGGGAAAACCGTCAGCATGCGCGCATCCAGATTCTTCATCGCCACCATCAAGGAAGCACCCAACGACGCCGAAGTCGCCAGCCACAAGTTGATGATTCGCGCCGGCATGATCAAGCGCGCATCGGCCGGCATCTATTCCTACATGCCGCTGGGGCTGCGGGTGATACGCAAGGTCGAAGCCATCATCCGCGACGAAATGAATCGCGCCGGCGCCATCGAACTGTTGATGCCGGTGGTGCAACCGGCGGAGTTGTGGCAGGAAACCGGGCGTTTTTCGAGCATGGGCCCGGAGTTGATGCGGGTCAAGGATCGTCACGACCGCGACTTCATCATCCAGCCCACCAGCGAGGAGGTGATTACCGACATCGCGCGCCAGGAATTGCGCAGCTATCGCCAGTTGCCACGCAACTTCTACCATATCCAGACCAAGTTCCGCGACGAACGGCGACCCCGCTTCGGCGTGATGCGCGGCCGCGAGTTCACCATGAAGGACGCCTACTCGTTCGACCGTGATGCCGCCGGGGCGGAAAAAAGCTACGACATCATGTTCGAAGCCTACCAACGGATTTTCGATCGCTTCGGCCTGATCTATCGCGCCGTCGCAGCCGATACCGGCGCAATCGGCGGCTCGCGTTCGCATGAATTCCAGGTCATCGCCGATACCGGCGAGGACGCGATCGTCTATTGCCCGCAATCCGAGTACGCAGCCAATATCGAACTGGCCGAGGCCCTGCCACTGAACGCGGCACGCGCGGCCCCGACGCAAGCGATGCAACTCACGCCCACGCCCGGCGCCGCCACCTGCGCCGAGGTCGCGGCGCTGCTCGGCCTGCCGCTCGAACACACGGTGAAATCCCTGGTTCTGGCGACCGAGGAGCGCGATGCGGCCGGCAAATCAGCCAATCTGCAGATCTGGTTGCTGTTGTTGCGCGGCGACCATGATTTGAATGAAGTCAAGGCCGGCAAGGTCGCCGGACTCGGGGGCGGATTCCGCTTCGCCAGCGTGCCCGAGATCATCGACCATTTCGGCATCAAACCCGGCTACCTGGGGCCGCTGGCCACGCCAAAACCGGTGCGCATCGTGGCCGACCGCACGGTGGCCAACATGAGCGATTTCGTGATCGGCGCCAACCGGTGGGACCATCACATCACCGGCGTCAACTGGGGGCGCGACCTGCCGGAGCCTGACATCATCGCCGACATTCGCAACGTCCGTGCCGGCGACCCGGCGCCGGATGGCAGCGGTACGCTGGCGATCCAGCGCGGCATCGAGGTCGGCCACGTGTTCTTCCTTGGCACCAAGTACTCGCAGGCGATGAAAGCCAACTACCTCGATGAAACCGGCAAGCCGCAACTGATGGTGATGGGCTGCTACGGCATCGGCGTGACGCGCATCGTCGGTGCTGCCATCGAGCAGGGTCATGACGAACGGGGGATCATCTTCCCCGATGCCATCGCACCGTTCACCGTCGCGATCTGCCCGATCGGCAGCGACAAGTCGCCGGCGGTACGCGAAGCGGCGGAGAAGCTTTATGCCGAATTGCAGGATGCCGGCGTCGACGCCCTGCTCGACGACCGTGGCGAGCGCCCGGGCGTGATGTTCGCCGACATGGAATTGATCGGCATTCCGCATCGCATCACGGTCGGCGATCGCGGCCTCAAGGACGGGCGCGTTGAATACCAGGGTCGCCGCGATGCCGCGCCAACCCCGGTGCCGGTGGCCGAAGCGGCGGCGCTGGCGAAATCCCGCATCAAGGCGTGAGTTACACCACGGTCCGCGACCGGAGCGCAGCCATATCCACCGGTTTTGCGGGACGGGCATGTGCGATCGCCATGCTCGCGCTGTTGCCTGCGCTCTCTGTCGCCGGCGACCAGCAATACGAGCCACTCACCGATTCGGTGCGCACCGCATTGTCGGCAGCGGTGCGCGCCGACCGCACGCCGCCAGAGCCAAAATTCTCCAGTCCGGTCGAAAAGGCCAACTGGCTCGCTGCAATGGCCGAACGCCTGCCGTTGCGCCACAAACCGGACTACCGTACCCGGGTCGAATTCCTGAAGACCGTGCACTACGAAGCCACCCGCGCCGGCCTCGACCCGCAACTGGTGCTGGGCTTGATCACGGTCGAGTCAGGATTCAAGAAATACGCGGTCAGCAGTGCCGGCGCACGTGGTTACATGCAGGTGATGCCGTTCTGGACCAGCCTGATCGGCAACGGTGACGTCCGTGCTCTGTTCGACATGCGCACCAATATTCGCATGGGCTGCGTAATCCTGCGCCACTACCTCGACCTTGAAAACGGCGACACCTTCATGGCGCTGGGGCGCTACAACGGCAGCCGCGGCCGCGCCGAGTACCCGGACGCGGTATATGCCGCATGGAAGAACAAATGGAACTGGGAAGCGGCGAAGCCTGCCGTGCCGCTTCCCGCAGCAGCGACTCCTTCGCCCGCCGCACCGCCAGCAGCAACTCCGTTGCCGGCGTCACCGCCCAAGCGCTGAGCGGCGCAAACGCTCGCAAACCGGCAGTCGGCCCCCAACTGCCCGGAGCGCCAACCGGTGCACCACGCTGCTCGCCTGTGCGCACGACACGCGGCGACCGCAACAAACACAGCAGCCCACGCACATCGCGGCCAGCGCGATGCGCGGGCCGCAGTTTCCAATCAGCCGAGGTGCTTGCCGAAAAACCGGAACGTACGATCCCAGGCGATCTGCGCCCAGGCCGGGTCGTACTGGGTAATCGGCAGGCGGCGCGGGCCCATTGCGGTTTCGTTTGCAAAGCCGTGCTGGGCGAGATAGCGATGGCCTTCGTAGGCAACGCCGGCGGCGCGCAGTTTTTCTTCCAGCGGAGCCACGCTGTCGATCGGAAACGCCCCGTCCTGGGTGGCCCAATGCGCCATCATCGGCGCCTTGATCTTCGAGGCATCGACGAACTCCAGCGGCGGCAGCCCGTACCATGGCACACCGGCATCGGCTTCTGGCACCATGGTCAGCGAGAGCACCGTCAGTGCGCCGCCCATGCAGAAGCCGGTGACGCCGACCTTGCCGCTACCCTGCTTCAGGTACTGCACCGCACCGCGGATATCCTGTGAAGCGGCATCGCCGAAGTTCAGCGCCGACATCAGGTGATGCGCCTCTTCGGCCTCGATGGTCGACTTGCCGCGGTACAGGTCAGGGACCAGGACCCGGTAGCCGGCCGCAGCGATGCGCTCGGCAACCCCGCGGATCTGGTCGTTCATGCCCCACCATTCCTGAATCACAACGACGGCCGGCGCGCCGGCGGTTGCGGCAGGTTCGGCAAGATAGCCCTGGACAGTTTGTCCGTCGGGGCGCGCAAAACTGATCGTGGTACCCATGCTTGGTCTCCTGATTGTCGGCGATCGGAAAGCGCGAAGGCATTCGCCTCGCAGCTTCATGCAGCCACTTGACTGCAATACCGGCGCCCGCGCATCGCTTGGGCGCTCCATCAAACGGCGTGCGGATTATAGGATGTCGCCCTCGACGATATCCGCAGCGCCACATGCGACCCGCCGTTGCCGCTGCCGCCGCGCCTCGTCTGGCCACCCACGCGCGAGCAATTCGGGGCCTGCAACCCGGGCGCCGCGTCGAGCACAACCCTTCGGCCAAGAGGCGCCCGGGCGCCGCAATGTTTAAAATAATGCAAATGATTCCGTGATGAAACGGTCGAACAGCACGACCGGCGAAGGAGGAGACGATGTTCGCAGGCACCACGTTCGAAGACGCCCGCAAGACCCGCAAGCACTACGTTCTGCCGAACGGCACCGGCTTCTGGAAGAGCGAATACATCATCTCGGACAGCCACGGTGCGCCGGCGCCGCATGCGTTGCTGGTCGAGCAGGACGCCGATCAGGTGATCCTGCCGCACTTCCATGAGCAAAACCAGTTTCAGGTCATTGTCAATGGCGGCGGCACGCTCGGCCGCAACGAAGTCCGGCCGATCATCGTGCATTACGCTGCCGCCTATACCGGCTACGGGCCGATCACCGCCGGCAAGGACGGCCTCTGGTACTTCACCTTGCGCCCGATGATGGACAACGGCGCGCAATTCCTGCCCGAGAATCGCGGCAAGATGAAACCGTTGCCAAAAAAGCACTACCACTCTGACCCGTTGCCGACACTGTCTGCCACCGAACTCGCCACACTGCCGGCGGCGAGCGTGACCACGGTGCAGGACGATGCGGACGGCATGCTGGTGCAAACCATGCGTATTGCGCCAGGCGGCTCACTCGCGGCACCACCGCCAGCAGCGGGCGGCGGCCAGTTCTTTCTGGTGACGGCAGGCGTTGCCAAGGTGGCCGGCAAACCTTACGGCCAGTGGAGTTGCTTCTGGGCGGCACACACCGATGCCGCCCTTGTCCTGGATGCCGGTCCGGGTGGCGCTGAAGTACTGCTGGCGCAATGCCCGCGAGCCGACTATCAGCCGACCTTCAGGCCTGATCTGTACAAATACCCTGACTGACCGGCCACGCTGGCACGGCACCCGGTATCGGCAACGCTACATGCCCATGCGCTTGGCGAAATCGGCGGCATGCTCGACCACCTTGTAGCCGGTGACGCTCCAGTGAACATGGCCGTTGATCAGCACCGCGATCATCAGTGCTTCAGTGATCTTGCCGACCGTCAACCCGGCCTTGAGTCCGGCTTCGACATGCGCCTTCGCGCCATCCTCGTGCCCGGCGATCACGTCCAGAACAATGAAGATCAATTCGGTGGTCGCGCGGTCGAGATGGCCGTCGGGCGGATCGCGATAAATCGCTTCGCGTGCCGCAAGGTAGGCCGCATAGGCGGCCGGTGCGTGCCTGCGCATCGCATCGACCGACGCCGGAATGGCGCCGATGGTTTGCCCGAAATGTTCGACGTCGCTGATTTTTTCAGTCATCGTGGTCTGGTCCGTGCAACGAGAAGTACTCGCGCTTATCGTGAAACAAGCCCCATGTGTCGTTCCCGTGCAAACGGGAACCCAGACGCGTAGCGTGCTGGATGCCCGCATTCGCGGGCATGACAGGTTTATGGTTCGCGGTGGCACTCGTCGCGATCACCGTTAATTCCCCGCGGCTCAACGGCGCAAGGTCGGCAAGCCGATGCCGGTCGCATCGAAACCGCCGTCCACTGCGAGCGTCTGGCCGTTGATGTAACTGGCCGCATCGCTGCACAAAAACCACACCGCCGCGGCAATCTCGGATTCCGCGCCATAGCGATTGAGCGGTATCGCATCGTGGTAATCGGCGCGTATCGCAGGCGTATGCACCTGTTTGGCCATCGCGGTATCGACCGGGCCCGGTGCCACCGCGTTGACGCGAATTCCCATATTGCCCAGTTCGGCGGCCTGCTGCTTGGTCAAGTGCGCGAGCGCCGCCTTGCTGGTGCCGTAGGCCACCCGCAAGGTGCTGGCCCGCAGGCCCGAGATTGAACAGATGTTGACCACGCTGCCGCCGCCGTTTTGCAGCATCACCCTGGCGCATGCCTGGGTGCAGAGAAACGGGCCATCAAGGTTGACCGCCATCACCCGTGACCATTCCTCGTAAGTGGTGTCGAGCAGGGGCTTGAAAACCGCGATGCCGGCATTGTTGACCAGCGCATCGATGCGTCCAAACAGCGCGACAGTTCGATCGACTGCCACCTGCACCTGATGCGGATCGGCGACGTCGGCGTCGATCGCCAGCACGGTTCCGGTCGCGGCCAGCCGTTCCGCCGTGGCCGCCAGCGCCACTCCATCGATATCGACCAACGCGACGCGATAGCCTTCACGCAAGAAGCGCTCAGCCACCGCCAAACCGATGCCGCGCGCCGCGCCGGTCACCAATGCGACCCTGCTGCCGGAAAATGTCATGGGCTTCCACCTCTCGTAGCCACCGGCGTTACCCGCTACGCCGCTGGGCCGCATCGATCACCGCAAGCTGCCGGCAAGGCGCCGCCAACCGGCGGCGCCTTGGTCACCACACCACCTCACGCTGCATCTTCAATCCGCCTGGCGCCGCAGGAAGGCCGGGATCTCGTACTTTTCCATCCCGGCATTCTGCAATGCCTCGACCTGCGCCTGCCTGCTTGCACGGCCCGAACGAAACACCGCCGGCGTATCCAGTGCATGGTAGTCAACACCGGCCGGTTGGTCGAACGACGACGCCACTGCCACCGGCGCATTGTCGGTACCGGTACGCAACACCGTTTGCGGTACCAGCACCGGCTTGTCGCCCCGTCGCGCCATCGCCCGCCCGAGTCCGGTCGCCACCACGGTGACGCGCAAGCGGTCACCCATCGACTCATCGAACACCGCACCGCAGATCACATGCGCATCCGGATCGGCGAAATGCTTGACCGTATCCATCACCTCCTTGTATTCCTTCATCTTGAGCGACTTGTTGGCGGTGATGTTGACCAGCACACCGCGCGCACCGGTCAGGTCAACCCCTTCGAGCAGCGGACTGGCCACCGCCTGCTCGGCGGCGATGCGCGCGCGGTCCATGCCTTCGGCGTAGGCCGAACCCATCATCGCCATGCCCATTTCGGCCATCACCGTCTTGACGTCCTCGAAATCGACGTTGATCAGGCCGGGCTGGTTGATGATCTCGGAAATCCCGGCCACCGCGTTGTGCAGGACATCGTCGGCAGCGGCGAACGCCTGTTCCATTTCGACATCGTCGCCCAGCACTTCCATCAGCTTTTCGTTGAGAATCACGATCAGCGAGTCGACGTGTTCGGACAGCTGCAGGATGCCGGCCTCGGCCGACCGCATGCGCCGCCCGCCCTCGAACAGGAAGGGCTTGGTCACCACGCCGACGGTCAGGATGCCCATTTCCTTGGCGATCTCTGCCACCACCGGTGCGGCGCCGGTGCCGGTGCCGCCGCCCATGCCGGCGGTGATGAACACCATGTTCGCACCTTCGAGCGCCTCGCGGATGCGGTCACGATCGGCGAGCGCCGCCTCGCGGCCCTTGTCCGGGTTGGCGCCCGCGCCCAGTCCGGTGGCCCCCAACTGGATCTGGGTCTCGGCACCGGTCCGTGTCAGTACCTGCGCGTCGGTATTGGCGGCGATGAACTCGACACCATGCACTTCGCGCCGGATCATGTGGGTAATCGCGTTTCCGCCCGCACCACCGATGCCGATCACCTTGATGTTGGTGCCGGTGGTTTCCGTTTCCAGAACCTCGAATCTATTGACCATGCTTGGATCTCCTTGAACGAATCAAATTTGAAACACCAGAAAATTGGCACCTAGAGATTTGGGGATGTCGGCTGCTCCGGCGCTTGTACCCGCGCCGGCAAAGCCGAAAGCCCCTAATCACCAGACCCCTCCCACGAAACACCCGCCTCTTCGTAGTTCTTTACGTGGCATTTGTGATCTCGAATCAGCCGGCTTTGCCGGTGATTCGAGACACGCTTGCACCGGAAAAAAGTAGGTTTGCACTTTTTTCCGCTAAAAATTGCCCTGAAACCAGGTCTTCATCCGCCCCGCGATACTCTTCAACGATCCGGTCTTGTCGAGCACCCGGCCATGGTGCTGGCGCTGCGCCAGGCCCTCGAACAGCAACCCGATCGCCGTCGCATAGCGCGGCCCCTTGACGACGTCGGCCAGGCTTCCGGTGTACTTCGGATTGCCGACGCGCACCGGCATCGAAAACATTTCCTCGCCCAGTTCAACCAGGCCGGGCAAGGCCGCCGACCCACCGGTAAGCACCACGCCGGACGACAGCAATTCTTCATAGCCGGATTCGCGCAAGGTCTGCTGGATCAGTTGAAACAATTCCTCGACCCTGGGTTCGATTACCGCCGCCAGCGCCTGCCGGCTCATGCTGCGCGGTCCGCGGTCGCCGATGCCCGGCACCTCGATCATCTCCTCGGCACCCGCCAGCCGCTGCATCGCCACGCCGTGGCTGATCTTGATCTCCTCGGCCTCGGGTGTCGGGGTGCGCAACGCCATCGCGATGTCATTGGTGATCTGGTCGCCGGCGATCGGAATCACCGCGGTATGGCGAATCGCGCCCTGGGTGAACACCGCGATATCGGTGGTGCCGCCGCCGATGTCGACCAGCGCGACGCCGAGTTCCTTTTCATCCTCGGTCAGGCAGGCCAGGCTGGAAGCCAGCGGCTGCAGGATCAGATCGCCCACGTCGAGACCGCAGCGGCGCACGCACTTGACGATGTTCTGCGCAGCCGACACCGCGCCGGTGACGATGTGCACCTTCACCTCCAGGCGCATGCCGCTCATGCCGAGCGGCTCACGCACATCTTCCTGGCCGTCGATGATGAATTCCTGGGTCAGGATATGCAGGATCTGCTGATCGGTCGGGATATTGACCGCACGCGCGGTCTCGATCACGCGGTCGATGTCGAACTGCGTCACCTCGCGATCCTTGATCGCCACCATGCCGTGCGAATTGAAGCTCTTGATATGGCTGCCGGCGATCCCGGTGAAGACCCGCGAGATCTTGCAGTCAGCCATCAACTCGGCCTCCTCCAGCGCACGCTGGATCGAACCAACCGTGGTGTCGATGTTGACCACCACGCCCTTCTTGAGGCCGCGCGAATCATGACCGCCGGTGCCGATGATCGAAAGCTGACCTTCGGACGTGATTTCAGCGACCACCGCGATGATCTTCGAGGTGCCGATGTCGAGCCCGACGATCAGGTCCTTGGGGTCGCGCGTCTTGTTGTTGCTCATCTGTGCCAGCCTTCCTTCATGCGCGGGTTCGAGCCGGTTTGCCGGCCGGTCGGGGAGCCTTCGGTTTGCGCGGCGCCGCCGTTCTCGATGTCGCGCCCGCCGACTTGGGTGGGGTCGCCGCACGCAAGCCCGGCGCGCGCACCGCGAAACCGTTCGGATAGCGCAGGTCGACCACTTCGACACGGCTGGTCACCTGACCCACCGTTGCCGCATAGCGCGACACGAAGCGCTCGACCCGCGACAGCACGGACGAGGCCGGCTGTTCGCGCCCGATCTCCACCACCATGCCGTCGGCCAGCCGCAGCGTCCAGGCCTGGCGCGGCGACAGCGCCACCACCTGCGGCGCCTTGCCGATCACCGCCAGCCGCTCGCGAAAGGCCGCATAGTGCCCGACCACATCGCGCTCGCTGCCCTCGGGCCCGGTCAACAAAGGCAGCGCTGCGCCCAGAACCTTTTCCCCCGGCGCATTGAACGATTC
This sequence comes from Burkholderiales bacterium, assembly GCA_031423955.1. Classification (GTDB taxonomy): domain Bacteria; phylum Pseudomonadota; class Gammaproteobacteria; order Burkholderiales; family JAEUOS01; genus JAEUOS01. The sequence goes on along the minus strand of JANPGJ010000409.1, from coordinate 6,801 downwards.
GCCCTTGACGCTCACGAATCGATTGCCGCCGTCGTCGTTCCAGCGCGCCAGCGCCTGATGCTCCTCCAACCGCACCACCAGCCGGTCCGGCCACTGTCGGCGCACGCTCGCGCTCCTGACCCACGGCAGGGCCTCGAACGCGCTCTTCGCCTGCGCCAGATCGGTGGTGAAAAAGGTGCCGTTGATCCGCGGCAGGCAAAACTGCGCGACCCGCTCCGCGCTCACGTGTTCCAGCGCCCGTTCGCCGGCGGCCTGCACCTGCACGGTACGGATCGCGAAGCGCGGCTGTGCCGCCAGCGAACGCAGTGCGCCATAGGCGAACAGTGCCAGCGCCAGCACCAGCAGGGTGGCGCTCAGGCGATTGAGGGTCAGGGTGTCGTTCCACATGGGTCAATCGGTCAAAAGTGAAAACCTACTTTTGACCGGCTTGGTTGGGAGCGAATCGCCGGCGGAGCCGGTCGATTCGCTCACGAAAGAACTACGAAAAAGCAGGTGGCTGCCGCTCTTCATGCTCGCTTCTCCAGGGTCATTGCGAGGATCGAGAGGCACAGGTCTTCGTAGCTGATGCCGGCTTGTCTGGCGGCCATTGGCACCAGGCTGTGGCCGGTCATGCCGGGCGAGGTGTTGACTTCGAGCAGGAACGCCTGTCCGTCGGACCGTCGCATGATGTCGATGCGGCCCCAGCCGGTGCAGCCGGCGAGGCGGAAAGCCTGGAGCGACAAGTCCTGCAGTGCCCGCTCCTCGCCGGCGGCCAGTCCGCAGGGGCAGATGTAGCGGGTGTCATCGGTGAAATATTTGTTCTGATAATCGTAGTTGCCGTCCGGCGCATCGATGCGGATCAGCGGCAATGCCGTGTCACCCAGGATGCTGGCGGTGTATTCGGCGCCGGCGATGAATTCCTCGGCCAGCGCGAGGTCGTGGTACTTGTTGGCGGCCAGGTCGTACGCCGCCGGCAGTTGCGCCACGCTTGACACCTTGGTCAGGCCGAGGGTCGAACCTTCGCGGGCCGGCTTGACGATCAGGGGCAGGCCGAGGTCAGCCGCCACCATGCCCCAGTCGTCGCCGGCGTCGAGGATCCGGTAGCGCGGGGTCGGGATGCCGGCCGCCAGCCAGATCATCTTGGTGCGCCATTTGTCCATGCCGATCGCCGAGCCCATCACGCCGGAGCCGGTATATGGCATGCCGAGAACTTCGAGGGCGCCCTGCAAGGTCCCATCCTCGCCGCCGCGGCCGTGCAGCGCGATGAAGCAACGCGCGTAGCCGTCGCGCCGCAATTCGCTCAGCTCGCGTTGCGCGGGGTCGAAGGCATGCGCATCGACGCCGCGGCTCCTGAGCGCAGCCAGCACACCGTTGCCGCTGAGCAGCGAAATCTCGCGTTCGGAAGACGACCCGCCCATCAGCACCGCCACCCGGCCGAATTCATGCATGGCCATGCGCCTCCGCCAGTTCACGCGGCACCGCGCCGATCGATCCGGCGCCCATCGCCACCACCACGTCGCCGTCCTGCGCCATGCGCATCACGCAATCCGCCATTTCGCCGATCTGCTCGACGAACACCGGCTCGACTTTGCCGGCCACCCGCAGCGCACGCGCCAGGGCGCGGCCGTCGGCGGCGACGATCGGGGCTTCGCCGGCCGCATACACGTCGGCCAGCGCCAACGCATCGACGGTCGACAGGACACGCACGAAATCCTCGAAGCAGTCGCGCGTGCGGGTATAGCGGTGCGGCTGGAACGCCAGCATCAGGCGGCGCCCGGGAAAGGCGCCGCGCGCCGCCGCGATGGTGGCCGCCATTTCGGCCGGATGATGACCGTAGTCGTCGATCAGGGTGAAGCTGCCGCCTGCGGCCAGGCTGATCTCGCCATAGCGCTGGAAACGCCGCCCGACCCCCTTGAATGCCGCCAGCGCCAGCACGATCGCGGTATCCTCGACCCCCAGTTCAGACGCCACCGCGATCGCCGCCAACGCATTCTGCACATTGTGCAAGCCGGGCAGGTTGAGCACCATCTCCAGATCGCCGGCACGCCCTTCGCGGCGCACCTTGAAACGCATCTGGCCGTGATCGGCCACCACGGCCAGAGCGCGCACCTGCGCATCCTCGGCGAAGCCGTAAGTGGTCACTGGCTTGCTCACAAAGGGCATGATCTGGCGCACCGCCGCGTCGTCGGCGCACAGGATCGCGTTGCCATAAAACGGCAGGTGCTGGGTGAACTCGATGAATGCCTGCTTCAGGCGCGCGAAGTCGTGGCCGTAGGTCTCCATGTGGTCGGCATCGATGTTGGTGATGACGGCGATCACCGGCTGCAGATTGAGGAACGAGGCGTCCGACTCGTCGGCCTCGACCACGATGAACTCGCCCTGGCCCAGGCGTGCGTTGGCGCCGGCGGAATTCAGGCGCCCGCCGATCACGAAGGTGGGATCGAGGCCGGCCTCGGCCAGCACGCTCGCCACCAGGCTGGTGGTGGTGGTCTTGCCGTGGGTGCCGGCCACCGCGATGCCCTGCTTCAGGCGCATCAGTTCGGCCAGCATCAGCGCGCGTGGCACCACCGGAATGCGCGCCGCGCGCGCGGCCTGCACCTCCGGATTCGAATTCGCTACCGCGGTCGACACCACCACCGCGTTTGCGCCCGCCGCGTTTTCGCTGGCGTGCCCGATCACCACCACCGCCCCGAGCGACGCCAGGCGCCGGGTGGCGGCGTTCTGCGCCAGATCCGAGCCGCTGATGCGATAGCCCAGATTGAGAAGCACCTCGGCAATACCGGACATGCCCGACCCGCCGATGCCTACAAAATGAATATGTTTGACCTTGTGCTTCATGCCCGCTCCGCAACCTCGACACACACCCGCGCCACCTGATCGGCGGCATCCGGCCTGGCGCAGGCACGCGCGTTCTCGGCCATCGCCAGACAAGCCGCGCGTGTCAGGCTCGCCAGCAGGCTTGCCAGGCCCTGGGGATCGAGCTTGTCCTGCGGGATCAGCAGGGCCGCCTGCTTGTCAGCCAGAAACCGGGCGTTCGCGGTCTGATGATCATCGACCGCGAATGGAAACGGCACCAACAGCGCAGCCACCCCCGCGCACGCGACTTCGGCCACTGTGGTGGCGCCGGCGCGGCAGATCACCAGATCGGCGCCGGCATACTCGGCCGCCATGTCCTCGATGAACTCGACCTGGGTTGCATCGACGCCGGCGTCCGCATAGGCCTGGCGCAACGCGGCGATGTGGGCGTGGCCGGACTGGTGCACCACCGCCGGTCGGCTCGCGCGCGGCAGTCGCGCCAGCGCCTGCGGCACGATGCGGTTGAGCGCCTGCGCACCCAGGCTGCCGCCCACCACCAGCAGCCGCAGCGGCCCGCTGCGGCCCGCGTAACGCGTGGCCGGGGCAGCCAGCCGGGTGATCTCGCGGCGCACCGGGTTGCCGGTCCACACGGCACGTGGCAACACCTCCGGAAACGCCGTCAGCACGCTGTCGGCGAAGCGCGCCAGCACGCGGTTGGCCATGCCGGCGATCGCATTCTGTTCATGCAGCAACAGGCTGCGCCCCAGCAGTGCCGCCATCAGGCCGCCGGGAAACGAGATGTAACCGCCAAACCCGATCACCGCCGCCGGCTTTTCGCGCAGCATGATCAGGAGCGCCTGCCAGAATGCCACCGAAAGGCGCAGCGGGAGCAGCAATTTCGCCCCCAGGCCGCGTCCGCGCAGGCCGCTGAAGTCGACCCATGCCATCTCGAATCCATGGCGCGGCACCAGTTGCGCCTCCATCCCGCTGCGACTGCCGATCCACAGCACCCGGCAACCGCCGTCGACCAGGCGTTCGGCCACCGCCAGCGCCGGAAACACATGGCCGCCGGTGCCGCCGGCCATCACGATCACCAGCGGCAAACGCGCGCGGGTGACCGGATCAAGCGCCAGCCTGGTGCGCGTGTTCTGGTTGATCATGTCGCAAGCCCGCGCATCAGGCGGCGGTTTTCGAAATCCACCCGCAACAGGATCGCCAGCGCGACGCAGTTGGCCAGGATCGCACTGCCGCCGAAACTCATCAGCGGCAGGGTCAGGCCCTTGGTCGGCAGCACGCCCATGTTCACGCCCATGTTGATCAGGGTCTGCAACCCGAGCCACAGGCCGATGCCTTGCGCCACCAGCGCGGGGAAGGTGCGTTCCAGGGCCAGCGACTGGCGGCCGATGACGATCGCGCGCCGCACCAGCCAGAAGAACATGAGGATGATCAGCAGCACGCCGATGAGCCCGAGTTCCTCGGCGATCACCGCCAGCAGGAAATCGGTATGCGCCTCCGGCAGGTAGAACAGCTTCTCGACGCTGGCCCCGAGGCCGACGCCGAACCATTCACCGCGACCGAAGGCGATCAGCGCATGCGACAACTGGTAGCCCTTGCCGAAAGCATCGCTCCAGGGATCCATGAAACCGATGATGCGTTGGCGCCGGTACTCCGAGAACATGATCAACAGCGCAAAGCTCACCAGCAGAAACAGCACCAGCCCGAAAAACAGGCGCGCGTTCATGCCGCCGAGAAACAGGATGCCGATGGCGATCATCACGATCACCACGAAAGCGCCCATGTCGGGCTCGCGCAGCAGCAGCCAGCCGACAAACACCATCGCGCCTGCCATCGGCAGGAAACCATGCTTGAACGAATGCATCACCGCCGCCTTGCGCACGGTGTAGTCGGCCGCATAGAGAATCGCGAACACCTTCATCAACTCCGACGGCTGCATGTTCATGATGCCCAGCGGAATCCAGCGCCGCGCGCCGTTGACGCTTTTGCCCACGCCTGGAATCAGCACCAGCACCAGCAGCACCACACCGACCAGAAACAGCGGCAAGGCCAGGCGCTGCCAGGTCGCCATAGGCACTTGAAAAGCAAGGTAGGCGGCGATCATCCCGAGTGCCAGCGACAAGGCATGCCGCACCAGAAAGAAATGCGCGCGATTGCCAGTGAACTTGGACCCTTCGGCAAACGCGATCGACGCCGAATAGACCATCACCAGTCCGATCAGCAGCAGCAGCACGCTGATCCACAACACTCCCTGGTCGTAATCGGAAAAGCGCGCCGGCGCCAGGCCGCGCCCGCCGCTGCCGAAGCTGCGTCGTCCCAGGCTGGCAACGGCTTCACGCATCTGCAGGTGCCTCCGGCTTGTCAGCCGCGTCCGGCGCCGGTGTCGCTTGCGGTGCGACGACCGTCGCAGCATCGTCTGCCGCTGGCATCCCTGCGACCGCGGCCACACTTGCCAATGGCTCCGCGTCGCGCGCCGCGTCCGGCGCGCCGGCGACGGTCGACCCGGTTGCGGCGTCAACCGCGCGATTGCACTCCCGCACCGCGGCCTCAAAGACCTCGGCGCGATGCGCGTAGTTGCGAAACATGTCAAGACTCGCGCAGGCGGGTGACAGCAGCACCGTGTCGCCCGACCTGGCAAGGCCGGCCGCCGCCGTCACTGCCAGTTCGAGCGAGGCGCAGTCGATCAGCGCGGCCGCCGGCAGGCCGAGCGCCGCGCGCACCGCCTGGGCGTCGCGCCCGATCAGCAGCACCGCCCGGCAGTAGCGTGCGACCGGCGCCGCCAGCGGGCGGAAATCCTGTCCTTTGCCGTCGCCACCGGCGATCAGGATGATGCGTCCGCCGGGCGCGAGCTCGGCGCCCAGGCCGGCCAGCGCCGCCAGCGTCGCGCCGACGTTGGTGCCTTTGCTGTCATCGACATAGGTGACACCGCCAATGCTGGCCACGGCCTGCACCCGATGCGGCAGACCGGCATACGCGGTCAGGCCCTTGAGCATCGGCGCCAGCGGCACACCGATGGCGCGATTGAGCGCCAACGCCGCCAGCGCATTGGCCGCGTTGTGCGCGCCGCGAATGGCGAGCGCCTCCTGTGGCATCAGGCGTCGCGGTGCGCTGTTGTCCCCGCCTTCGATGCCTTCCGGCGCACCTTCGGCAAGCCACACCAGGCCGCCCGGCCGGCCATCACCGACCAGGCCAAAATCGCTCGTCAACCGCGGCGCATCGGTGCCGAACGTAAACACCTGCGGCGCCACCTCGCGGCGATTCTTCGGCACAAACGGCCGGCGCATCGCGAGTGAGCGCGCATCAGCGCGGTTGAGTACCTGAATTCCGCCGTTTGCGAAAATGCGCGCCTTGGCAGCGGCGTAGTCGGCAAGCGTGCCATGCCGATCCAGGTGATCCTCGCTCAGGTTGAGCATGGTTGCGGCGTCTGGCTTGAGGCTGGCGGTGGTTTCCAGCTGATAGCTGGACAACTCGAGCACCCAGATTTCAGGCAGCACGCCGCTGGCCATTGCGCTCGCCCAGGCATCGAGCACCGCCGGCCCGATGTTGCCCGCGGCCACGGCGCGCCGGCCGGCGCGCTGCGCCAGAAAGGCGGCCAGCGACGTCACCGTGGTCTTGCCGTTGGTTCCGGTGATCGCCAATATCTTCGGCTGGTAACCCGAGCGCGCGCCCTCGGCGGCCAGCGCCCAGGCGAAGATCTCGATATCGCCGACGAACGGCAGGCCGCGCGCGCGCGCGGCGGCAACCGCCGGATCGGTCAACGGGCCGGCCACCGCCACCCCTGGCGACACCGCCACCGCATCCTGCGCGTCGAACAGTTGCTCGGTCAGCGGCCCGCAATGGCACAAGGCGTCGGGCCAGGCGGCGCGAAACGCCGCGGCGCCCGGCGGATCAACGCGGGTGTCGGCGGCGCCGATGATCGCGCCGGCACCGGCCAGGTGGCGTGCCATCGACATGCCGGATTCGCCAAGGCCGAGAACCAGAATGCGCTTGCCGGTCAGCTCCATCGCCTTA
>JANPGJ010000408.1:0-26648 GCA_031423955.1 Burkholderiales bacterium | reverse complement strand
GGTCTTGCGCCCCAGCACTTCCTCGTCCTTGAAGCGAACCGAACCGGTGCCCGCCACCTGCCCCATGATGGTCTTGATGGTGGTCGAGCGGCCGACGCCGTTGCGCCCCAGCAAGCTGACGATCTCGCCGCGCCCAACCGTCAGGTTGACGCCGTGCAGGATATGGCTCTTGCCGTAATAGGCATGCAGGTCGCGCACCGCGAGCATCTCAATGCCCCCCTTCGGTAAGCGAGGTGCCGAGATAGGCTTCCTGCACCGCGGCATTGCCGCGAATCTTCGCCGGCGCGTCAGTGGCGATCACTTCGCCATACACCAGCACCGAAATGCGGTCGGCCAGGCCGAACACCACGCTCATGTCATGCTCGACCATCACCAGGGTCTTGCCGACAGTAACTTTGCGGATCAGTTCGACCGCATGATCAGACTCCGAACGGCTCATGCCGGCAGTCGGCTCATCGAGCAGGATCACCTCGGCGCCACCGGCGATGGTGACGCCGATTTCCAGTGCACGCTGCTCGGCATAGGTCAGGAGCCCGGCCTTGACATCGCGCCGGCGCTGCATGCCGATCTCCTCGAGAATCTGGTCGGCACGCGAATTGGCATCCTTCAGCGTCGAAAGGGCGCGCCAGAACGAGTACTTGTAACCCAGCGGCCACAGGACAGCACAGCGGATGTTCTCGAACACCGACAGGTTGCCAAAAATATTGGTGATCTGGAAACTGCGCGCCAGGCCGCGCCGGTTGATCTCGAACGGCCGCAAGCCGGCGACGTCGCTGCCATTGAGCAGGATGGCGCCGCTGGACAAGGGAAAGCGCCCGCTGATCAGGTTGAACAGGGTCGACTTGCCGGCGCCGTTGGGCCCGATCACCGCATGGCGTTCGCCCGTTTCGACAGCCAGATCGACGCCGCGAATGATCGCAGTATTGCCGAACGACTTGCGCACCGCCTTGAGTTCGATCGCGGCGGTCACTGCCGGGCTCCTGCGGCGACCCGACGCGACCAATGGTCTGAAGAAACGATCATGCGCCTCTCCCCTGCGCAACATCCCCCATGATGCGGTCCCAGGCAGCAACTACCTTGCGTTGCGCGACCATGAACAGACCGCCGCCAATCGCAGTCAGTAGCGCAAAGCCGATCCACGGCGCGGCGCTGGCGACGTCGACTTCGACGCCAAGCAGGGTTTTCTTCGTACCGGTCGCCGCTTCGAGCGACAAGTGATAAATCATCTCCACGCCCAGCACAAGTGCCGCCAGCAACACCACGCTGGCGATCGCCGCCAGCAGATATGCCGGCAGAATTTCGCCCATTCGGCGTGCCTTGACGATCGGAAACTGCATCATGATCAGGCTGGCGATGCCGCCCGGGCAATACATCACCATCAACACGAAAAACAGGCCCAGATAGAGCAGCCATGCCTTGGTGATGGTGGCCAAAACGACAATGAACAGGCCGAAGATCACCGCCCCGATCATCGGTCCGAAAAAGAACGGCACCCCGCCGATGAAGGTAAACAGCAACACCGTGCCGGAGCGCAGCGAACTGACATTCTCCGAACTGACGATCTCGAAATTGATCGCGCCCAGCCCACCGGAGACACCGGCGAAGAAACCGGAAATGATCAACACCAGGTAACGCACCAGCCGCGTTTCGTAGCCAATGAACTCTACCCGCTCGGGGTTGTCGCGCACCGCATTGGCGATGCGCCCAAGTGGTGTGTGGGTGAAGGCGTACATCGCCGCGGTGCAGATGAATAGCCAGGCTGCCACCAGGTAATACACCTGGACCTGCGGGCCAAAGGTGATCGAACCCAGCAACGGCGGACCGGCGACCCGGTTGGTCGAGATCCCGCCCTCGCCGCCGAAAAATTCCGGAAACATCAGCGACATCGCGAACACCAGCTCGCCGATCCCCAGGGTGATCATGGCGAACGGCGTTCCCGACTTCTTGGTGGTCACATAGCCGAACAGGACGCCGAAAAACGCGCCGGCGACACCCCCGACCAAAGGCAGCAGGATGACCGGAAACAGCACCTGCCCGCGGCCGATCATGTTGAGCAGGTGAATCGCGAAGTAGGCTCCCAGCCCGGCATACACGGCGTGGCCGAACGACAGCATGCCGGTTTGCCCCAGCAGCATGTTGAAGGCCAGCGAAAAGATCATGATGGTGCCGATCTGGCACAACAGGGTAAGCGCGAAGCCCTGGTTGAACAACAGTGGCAGCAGCAGCAGCACCAGCGCGAAGCCGCCCCAGATCAGCCAGCGGGCGCGATTGAACGAAGTCACGGCGGCAGTCATCGATCAGCCCTCGCGCGTGCCCATCAGGCCCTTGGGCCTGAAGATCAGGATCAGCACCAGCAGCACGAAAGGCAGGATCGGCGCGGCCTGCGCGATGGTGAGCTTCCAAAGTGAGTAGAGCGGCGTCTGCGGCGTCACCGCGAATCCGATCTGCGCCAGCAGGTTGACCATCGAATAGTCCATCGCCACCGCGAAGGTCTGCACGATGCCGATCAGAAGCGAGGCGATGAACGCACCGGCCAGCGACCCCATGCCGCCGACCACCGCCACCACGAACACAATCGAGCCGACCGCGGTCGCCATTCCAGGCTCGGTCACGAAGGCGTTGCCGCCGATCACCCCGGCCAAGCCGGCAAGCGCGCAACCGCCGCCGAACACCAGCATGAAAACCCGTGGCACGTTGTGGCCGAGCGCCTCGACCGTGTCAGGATGGGTCAGCGATGCCTGGATCACCAGGCCGATCCGGGTGCGGGTCAGCAACAGGAAAATCGCCAGCAGCATCAGCAGGGCCACCAGCATCATGAAGCCCTTGTACATCGGGAAAGTCGTGGTATAGAGGGTGAACAGCGGTCCGTCGAGTTGCGTCGGGATCTTGTAGTCGACCGACGACCGGCCCCAGATCAGGTGCACGAACTCCTCGATCAGGTAGGCCAGGCCGAAGGTCAGCAGCAGTTCCGGCACATGGCCGAACTTGTGCACCCGGCGCAACATGAAGCGCTCGATCAGCGCACCGACAATGCCGACCAGCACCGGCGCGATCACCAGTGCCGGCCAGAAGCCGATCCACAGGCTGGTCTGGTAGGCGAAATAGGCGCCCAGCATGTAGAAGCTGGCGTGCGCGAAATTGAGCACGCCCATCATGCTGAAGATCAATGTCAGGCCCGATGACAGCATGAACAGCAGCAGCCCGTAGGACAGGCCGTTCAGAAGCGAAATCAGGAAAAATTCCATCGACCGCTGGCGCCTTCTGCTGGTGCAGGTTCAAAAAAAGGGCGCGTTGCCGCGCCCCTTCAAGCGATTGCCGCGCATCAGGGCTTCGGCGGACGCTTCATCTGGCAGGTGGTCGGCTGCGCCACCACATAGGACTCCAGCCGCGCATCGGTCTTGAAGCCGAGACCGGTGTCTTCCTGATCATATTTGACGGTCTTGTCGCCATCCGGCTGCGGCTTGCCGCCCTTGACCGCCGCCTTGACGATGGTCGAGATGTACATCGGGTTGATCATCTGGTGATCGAGCGCGCGCATTTCGACTTCACCGGTATCGGAGGCGAACTTCATGCCTTCGAGCGCATAGGCAAGCTGCAGCGGATCACCGCCCTTGGCTTTCTTGATCGCATCGGCCAGCATGTACATCATGGTGTTGACCCGCAGGTAGTAGAAGTCGAGCTTGTACTTCTTCTCGAAATCATTGGCGAATTTCTCGGTCTTGTTGGGTGTGATGTTGGCATGCCATTCGGTCAACTGCTTGACCTTGCCGGCGGCCGCTTCGCCCATCGCCGTCGGCGTGCCCAGCCCGCCCGCGTAATAGGTGTAGAAGTCGCCGTTGTAGCTGGCGTCCTTGGCTGCCTTGATCAGGAGCGACATGTCGTTGCCCCAGTTGCCGGTGATCACGATGTCGGCCGCCGCCGCCTTCATCTTGGCGATGTAGGGCGCGAAATCCTTGACCTGGCCGAGCGGATGCAGGTCGTCGCCGACGATCTGGATGTCCGGGCGCTTGCGCGCCAGCAACTCCTTGGCGATGCGCGAATTCTGCTGGCCAAAGGCATAGTTCTGGTGGATCAGGTAGACCTTCTTGATCTTCGGATCCTTGGCAATGAAGGTGGTCAGCGCCTCCATCTTCATGTCGGCGTTGACATCGAACCGGAAATGCCAGAAATTGCATTTGCTGTTGGTAAGATCGGGGTCGATCGCCGCATAGTTGAGATACAGCACCGACTGGCCCGGGTTACGATCGTTGTGCTTGCCCACCGCATCCGAGATCGCCAGCGCCGCGCCCGACCCGTTGCCCTGGGTGACGATGCGGATGCCGCGGTCGATCGCCACTTTCAACTGGTTCAGGCTTTCCTGCGGTGTGCCCTTGTTGTCCAGCGGCACGACTTCGAGCTTCGGCCCGCCGGTCAGGTTGCGCGCGTTGATGTCGTCGATGACAAACTGGAACTGCTTGATGCCGGCCTCGCCGACATTGGCAAACGGCCCGGACAACGGGTCGATATAGCCGATCTTGATGGTCTGCGCGCAAACGCCGGTGGCCGCAAGCGCGAGGACCGCGCTGGCTGCAAAGTAGGCAATGGACTTGTTCTGCATGTTGTCTCCCTGGTGTCTGCAGCCGGGCCGGGCTGCGCAACTTGATATAGTTGCGCCGGATTCTACCCCACAAGAAACAGTCGTTTTGACACATTGCGATAAAGGAAAACCCTGATGAAAGCCTGGATGGTCAACCAATGGTGCGACCCGCAAGGCATGAAATTCGAAGAGCGGCCGCAGCTCGAACCTGGTGCCGGCCAGGTCCGGGTCAAGGTCGAGGCGGCCGCGCTCAATTTCATGGATACGCTGCTGATAAAGGGGCAATACCAGGTCAAGCCGCCGTTCCCGTTCACCCCGGGCGCTGAAGTGGCCGGCACCATCGAGGCAGCCGGCGCCGGCAGCCGCTGGAAACCCGGCATGCGAGTCTGCGGCACGGTTGCCAGCGGCGGCTACGCCACCCATGCCCTGCTGGCCGATGCCGCGGTGGCGCCGATTCCAGCCAACCTGTCGTTCGCCGAGGGCTCTGCATTGCCGATCGTCTATCCGACCGCGCACCTGTGCCTGCGCGATGCGGCGCGCATGAAGCCCGGCGAGACGGTGCTGGTGCATGCCGGCGCCGGTGGTGTCGGACTGGCGGCGATCCAGTTGGCAAAGGCGTGGGGCGCCGCGAAAATATTCGCCACTGCCGGCGGTGATGCCAAGCTGCAGGTATGTCGTGACCACGGCGCCGACGCCGCCTGGGACTATGCAACCGACGGCTGGGTCGACCAACTCAAGGTCGCCACCGGCGGCCTCGGGGCCGACATCATCATCGACATGGTCGGCGGCCGCGTTGCCGAGCAATCGATGCGCGTGCTCAACTGGCGTGGCCGTTTCATCGTCGTCGGCTTCGCCGGCGGCAGCATTCCCAATCTGCCGGCCAATCGCCTGTTGCTCAAATCGGCCAGTGCGATCGGCGTGTTCTGGGGTGAATTGAGCAAGCGCGAACCGGACACCGCGGCGGCGGTGTTCAAGGATTTGTTCGACCTGCTGTCGGCCGGCAAGATCAAGCCGGTGGTCACCAGCACCTACAAGCTCTCGGACGCGCCGCATGCGATGATCGACCTGGCGACCCGCAAGACGCATGGCAAGGTGGTGTTGATCCCCGACTAAGCGTTCGCCATAAGTAAAACCCTACTTTTGGCGAGTCGTGCTTGAATGAATTCGCCGGCGAAGCCGGCGAATTCACTTTACAAGACCACGGGCGCGGCTGGCGCCGCGCGGCCTTATTTGCGGCCGATGGTTCTGTGCAGTTCCGCCAGCGGAACCACGCGACCGTGGAGCGGCAGGATCTGCTCGACTGCCAGATTCAGGCGCTCAATGTTTTGCGCCAGGTTGACGTTGTTCGCGTTGGGCGTCGCCGGTGGCGGCGCGTTGGGCGGCAGCGGCGTGTAGGCGTCGGCCTCGATCAACAGCTTTTCCTTGGGCAGATAAACCATCAGGAAAGTATCGTTGTGCACGCCGTCCTTGATGCGGTGGATCTCGATCCTGCGCGCGCCGTCGCTCATCTCGAGCTTGTCGCCGACTGTCTTGATCTTCGCCTTCTTGCCGGATTTGGAGAGCAGGTCCGGGTTGATCCGGTTCTTCGCCGCCAGCGCCTTCTCGAAATAGGACTTGTTGCCGGCCTGGGTCACGATCGTCGCGCCCTCGGCCGCTGCGGTGCGCACGCCGCCGGCATGGTCGAAGTGGTTGTGCGAATTGATCATGTAGCGGATCGGCTTGCCCGGCACCAGTTTTCTGACCTGCTCAAATACCGGCGCGCTGCGCAAGTCGCCCAATGGCGCCTCGACCAGCACCATGTGGTCCTTCATTTCGATCGCCACGCTGTTGTGCGAACCACCGGCGATAAACCAGACACCATCGACCACCTTGTCGGCGGTCACCCGCTCGGTCGCCTTGCCGACCGCATCAGGCACCTGGATATCGGCCGCCACATTGGGCTGCACTTCCTTGGCGGTGACGTCAAGGGTCAGGTGGCCGCCTTGTGATTGCGTGATGCGACCGGGAAACCTGACCCCGCCAACATCGCGATAGTCCATGTAACTGGTCACCGCCGCGACTTCGCCCAGTACCGGGTCCGGCAGCCGCGATTCAACCCGCTCGATCAGGTAATCGGCGTTCAGGAAAGCGACGGCGCTGAAGTAACCGGATTCGGTGAAACTCACGGCGGCGAGCGACTTGCCGGCCCTGGTGTGAAAACTGACCGTCGCCTTGTTTTTCATTGCCGCCCTGATCACGCCATGTGGCGTGACCCAAAGCTGATGTGTGCGGTCGGTGACAAAGCGCGCGCCCGGTTGCGGGTTGGCGCCCGCCATGTTCCACGCAAAGTTGCCGCTGACGAACTGGTCGTTGCGCTGCTGCCCGGCCAGCGGATAGCCGCCGCCGCCCTTGGGTTCGGCACGACTCAAGGTGATCTCTTCGCGCATCGACCCGGTCTCGTAGTTGATGGTGCGGATCTGGCTGTGCACGTTGATTTTCGGCCATGCCATGCCTGGTACGAACGCCTGGCCGTAGGTAAAGCCGGTGCCTTCGGTGACATAGCGCAGGGTTTTCGGCTCGCCCATCGCAGCCGCCGCCCTTTTGAGCACCGCCTCCGCGCTGTCGGCAGCGCGTGTCCCGCATGGCATCAGCGCGGCGACCATCACCGCACCGGTCACCAGTTTCAACCTGATCAAACGATTCATGTACCCTCCCCTCGTTAATTGGAAATGCGATCGGCATCGCACGATCATTTCGGTTTCGCCCGCAACCCGAAACGACCAGTGCGACCTGGAGCAATCGATGAGGCAACGCCGCCATCAGAGCGGCAAACAGTGGACCCGCGTGATCTATTCCATTGCCGCGCACGAATCAGCGTTTTTCCCCGCCAGCCGCCGGCGCCACCATCGCCCCTTCGATCCGGTGCCGTTCGAGCGACCGCGCGACAAATCCGTCGGCTTTCATTTCTTCGACAAACCCGCGCAGGTATTCGAGGCCACGTGATCGTCCTTTCGGGATGCCCATCGCCTGGTTGATGACCATGAAACGCCCGTCGAGCAGGCGCAAGCCCGGTAGTCGCAGCGCATCGGCCTGAACCTGCTGCCTGACGCCGGCGGCCACCTCCAGGTTTTGCGCGAGGAAGGTGTCGGTCACCGCTTGCGAGGTCGCGGCGTACACGATTTTCGCCTGCCGCAGTTCGCGCGATAGATACAGGTCATAAGCGCTGCCACGGGCGGCGGCCACCCGCACGCCCGGACGGTCGACCTCCGCGTTGGAGCGGATCGGCGAGTCCTGGCGCACCACATAAGCGCCTTCAATCACCACATAGGCCGCGGAATAGTCGATCTCGTTGCCGCGCAAGGGGTCGATTGCAACAAAAGCGACATCCCAGGCAAGCGATTTCACGCCTTCGACCACCCGGCCGGCCGCCTGATACGGCACCAGTTCGACCGGCACCCCGAGCCGGCGCCCCAGTTCGCGCGCCAGGTCGACAGACACGCCGCGCGGCTCGCCGTCGGCACCGCGATTGGCGAGGATCGGGTTGCCGAAATTGATCGCGGCGCGCAAGGTGCCGGAAGGCGCAAGTTGAATTGCGGCGTCGCGTAGGACCGGTTGGATAGTCGTGCAGGCAGCCAGCATGCAGGCCGCGAACAGCACACAAAGGCGGGTTACGAGGTTCATTTGCTATTTTCCTCCAGGTCAGGTTGCCGCCAGTACGTAGCTTTGCACCGGCGCGGCAAAGCCCTTGAGCCGCAGTGACTCACCCGGCACCAGCCGGTGCGGCGCCGGGCTGCTGCCAAGGCACTCCGTGGTGCGTGGATCGACCAGAATCTCCGCATGCGCGGCCTCCGAGCACAAGCGCGCCGCCAGATTGACCGCCGGACCGACGGCGGTGTATTCGAGTCGCGACGCCGCGCCGATCACCCCGACGGTCACAAAACCGGTGGCAACGCCGACCCCGAGGCCCAGACTCAGATCACCGTCCGACCAGCGCCGGGTGACCGCGATGCCGCTGGCCCGAATCTGCCGTGCCATCTCGATTGCCCGCCGGGCGTGGTCCTCGAACGCGATCGGTGCACCGACCAGTATCAGAACGCCATCGCCGGCCTGGTCCTTGATAGTGCCGCCGAACGTGGCCGCGGCGGCACCGACTGCGTCGTAGTATTCGCGCAGAATCTGTATCACCTTTTTCGACGAGGTGGCAGCCGAAAACGCGGTGAAGCCGCGCAGATCGCAGCACACCACCGAAAGTTCGAGGGTCTGCTCATCGGTCGCGCTCTTGAGCCCGCGACGGCTGACCATCTGCGCGACCTGCGGCGCCAGGAAGCGCGCCATGAACTGCGCGCGCCGGCCCTGGGTGACGTGGTACTGAACGGCGCCCACCAGAAAGATCGACAAGCCGATGGTCGCGGAAAACGGCGCGAACTGCAACGGCAACGCGATGCCGGCCGCCATGAACGGCGCGCCAAACACGAAAGCGATACCGCGCAGCGCTTCGGCCCGGTCCGGGCGGCGATTGAGCAGCAGCAGGCCCGAGGCCGAGGCACAGATGATCGACAACACGATCGGAATGGCGAAAATATAGAAGCTCGGGTGGAGGGAAGCGCTGTCAAGCCCCGAGAGGTTGGCGAAATGCTCGACCCGCTCCTGCGGCCAGAGCAGGGAAAGGATGCCGTACAGCATCATCAAGCCTTGCGCAATGCGCAACAGGCGATCGCCGGTGCGGGTGCGCAGTGTGCCTGCGGGCACCGTCCGCCGCACCCGCAACAACCATTCGAAGGCAAAGCATCCGGCGGCGACCTCGGGCCAGGCGAATATGCCGTCCCACGCAGGCACGCCGCGAGCCAAATGCAGGGGATGGGCAATCAGGACGTTGACGCCGATCGAAACGCCGAAGAACAACAGAAAAAAGGCCAGCATGCGGCTGGTCGCCGATGCGCGGTCAGCCAGCACGAAGGCGAGTGACATCGCCATTGCGAACAGGCTGACAATCAGGGGGGCTGCGCCTTCCGTTGTCATCGCGGGATTCTACGGCTTGCGGAGCGCACAAGGCCGGATGTGATCAGCACCAGCGCGCCCAATCATCGGGAGCGGCGGCATCCCCTTCTCACATCGTGGCGCCGGTGATCCAGGACGCGAACTCGAGCAGGCCGCAATCCCGCTCCCACTTGGTGCGTGAATGCCGGTTGGCGGAAAGCGCCACGCTCGTCCCGGCACACGCAGCCTTCATTAGGCAGCGGATCGGAATTGCGGTCTCTTCCAGCGGATTGGAATTGCGGCCTCTTCCTTGACGAACCCTATTTTTCATCCCAGCGCAGAACGACCTTCCCGGACCTGCCCTCCCGCTGCGCATGCGCCAGTGCTTCGGTCAATCGTCCAATCGGGTATGTGGCCTCGACCGGAACCCGCAGTGTGCCGGCCTGCAGCATCGCCACCAGTCTCGCAAACAGTTCGCCAGCCTCTTCCGGCCGTGCGCGCGTACGCCAGGCCGAGTACCAGAAGCCTCTCAGCGCCACGTCGCGAAACAGCACGTCCGCGCAGTCCACTTCGCACGGCTTGCCCGACATCAGGCCGTAGTTGACGACCACGCCGCCATCGGCGACACAGGCGGCCAGACGCCGCGTGGCCTCGCCCGCGATCGCGTCAATCGCCACCTCGATCTTCGCGCCTTGCGTCGCCTGTCGCGCGCGCTCGCGCAAGTCCGGCCCATCGACCAGGACGACATCGGCGCCGAACGCGCGCAGGCTGTCGGCCAGGTCTTCCCGGCGGACCAGGTTGACCGTGCGCAAGCCCTTCGCCTTCGCAATCTGGATCAGGCTGACGCCGACCGACGAATTCGCCGCGTTCTGGATCACCCAATCGCCTGCCTGCAGGTCGCCGAAGCGTTCCAGCATCAGCATGGCCGAAGGCGGGTTCGCCGCCAGCAGCGCGAGCGCCACCGGATCGGCGTCAGGCAAGGCGATCAGGCCGTCGGCGGAGCAAGTGAAGCGCTCGCGCCAGCCGCTGCGATTGGTGTCCAGCACGATGACGCGGTCGCCCGCCTTCAGGTGCGTCACGCCGGGTCCGGTGGCGGCGACCCGTCCGAATACGCCGCCGCCGGCGTAGCTCGGCAGGGGCGCGGGGGTGGCGTAACGCCCGGCGAAATGCAGAAGATCCGCAGGATTGATCGGCGCCACCTGCAGCTCGAACAGGATCTGGCCGGCGCCGGGCGCGCCGGGTTCCGGCACATCGACCAGTTCCGCGACATCGGACGCGCGGCCGAACTTCGAAAAACGTACTGCCTTCATGGCGAACACCTCTTCTACAATTCTGTCCGATCCACAATTGTCCTCGCGGCTTCGCCGGCCCAGCGTTCAAACGGGGAAGCGACAAGCCAATCCAGCGGGGAGCAAGGCTGTCACAGCGAGGTGCGATCGATGACCGACATCATGTCGGGATCCGCTGGTTCAAATGGACCCGCGGCGTCTACACGCGTCCAAGCAGGCTTACATGGTGGCGCCGATGATCCAGGGCGCGAACTCGAGATGCCCGTATCCCCACTCTTCGCTCTTCGATTTCCTGCCGGACGCGATTTCCAGCACCCGCTCGAAAATCTTCTGCCCGAGTTCCTGCACTGTTGTGCCACCATCGAGGATCTCGCCGCAGTTGATGTCCATGTCGTCGGTTTGCTTGAGATAGAGCGGCGTGTTGGTCGCCAGCTTCATCGAGGGCGATGGCACGCAGCCATAGGCCGAGCCGCGGCCGGTGGTGAAGCAGATCAGGTTGGCGCCGCCGGCCACCTGTCCGGTGGCCGATACCGGATCGTAGCCGGGCGTATCCATGTAGACGAAGCCCTTCTTGGTCACCGGCTCGGCGTATTCATAGACGTCGACCAGATTGGTGGTGCCGCCCTTGGCCACCGCGCCCAGCGATTTTTCAAGAATCGTGGTGAGTCCACCGGCCTTGTTGCCGGGCGACGGATTGTTGTTCATCTCGCCCTTGTTGCGCTCGCAATAGTCTTCCCACCATTTGATGCGGGTGACGATTTTTTCGCCGACTTCGCGCGACACGGCGCGGCGCGTCAGCAGGTGTTCTGCGCCGTAGATCTCCGGGGTTTCCGACAGGATCGCGGTACCGCCATGCGACACCAGGATGTCGACCGCCGCGCCCAGCGCCGGATTGGCGGTGATGCCGGAATAGCCGTCCGAACCACCGCACTGCAGGCCGATGGTGATGTGACTGGCCGGGCACGGCTCGCGGCTGACCCGATTGGCCAGCGGCAGCATTTCATTGATGCGCGCGATGCCCCACTCGATGCATTTACGCGTGCCGCCGATGTCCTGGATATTCATGGTGTGCAACAGGCCGCCCTCCGTCAGCCCCTGCGCCAACAGCAGGGCGCCCATCTGGTTGGCTTCACATCCGAGCCCGATCAAGAGCACACCGGCGAAATTCGGATGGGTGGCGTAGCCCGCGATGGTGCGGCGCAAAACGTCGATGCCCTCGCCAGTCGAATCCATGCCGCAACCGCTGGAATGGGTCAACGCCACCACGCCGTCGACATTCGGAAACGCGTCGAGCACACCGGCGCGCGAAAAATGCTGCGCCACCGCCTGCGACACGGTCGCCGAGCAATTGACCGTCGAGATCACGCCAAGATAGTTGCGGGTCGCAACCCGCCCGTCACTGCGCCGGATCCCCATGAAGCTGGCCGGCTTGGCTGCCGGTGTAAACGGCTTGACGTCGGTGCCGAACGCGTAGTCGCGATCGAAGGTCTTGACCTCGATGTTGTGCACATGCACATGCTGGCCTGGCGCAATCGGCCGGGTGGCGAAACCGATGATCTGGTTGTAGCGCCTGACCGGTTGGCCGACCGCTACCGGTCGTGTCGCCACCTTGTGCCCGGCCGGAATCCGCTCGCCGGTCACCACGCCTTCGCTCGGCAATGTGGTGCCGACCGGCAGTTCGCGGGTAGCAATCACCACATCATCGTTCGGGTTCAGGCGCAAGGTGGCGGCGCGGATGAATTGCGGGGTGATTTCGCCCATGACGGATCCTTTGACGGTTGGATTGCTGCAGCACATGCACCATCTTCTTGACTGCCGCACGGCGCTTACTCTAAAGTGCGGCGGTCATTGGTCAAGTGGTCAGGCCAATTGACGGGCAATTCTACCGCCGGACGTTGCCTGCGGACAAGGCGTGGCAGGCGCCGGCGGATCCGGCGGCCATTCAAACAAAACTGACAAGAGCACATCACATGGGACCAAGACTTGCGGGCAAGAATGCATTCGTCACCGCTGCCGGCCAGGGCATCGGCCGCGCCGTCGCACTGGCCTTCGCCGCCGAAGGGGCCCACGTCTGGGCCACCGACGTCAATGAAAAACTGCTGGGAAGCTACAAGGGGATGGCGAACGTCACCGCGCGCAGACTCGATGCACTCGATGACCAGGCGATCAAGGCCCTGATCGGCGAGGCCGGCCTGATCAACGTGCTGTTCAACTGCTCCGGCTTCGTGCATCACGGGTCGGTCTTAGACGCCACCGATGCGCAATGGGACCTGGCGATGAACCTCAACGTGCGCGCGCACTGGAAAACCATCAGCGCAGCCTTGCCTGCCATGCTCGAACACTTCGACAAGACTGGTCAATGGTCGAGCATCATCAACGTCGCCTCGATCGCCGGCAGCGTGCGCGGCATCGCCAACCGCTTCGTATACGGCACCAGCAAGGCCGCGGTGATCGGCCTGACCAAGTCGGTGGCGATGGACTATGTGAAGCGCGGCATCCGCTGCAATGCGATCTGCCCGGGCACTGTCGATACGCCTTCGCTGCATGATCGGATCAACGCCTTCGACGATCCGGTGCAGGCACGCAAGGATTTCATCGCGCGCCAGCCAATGGGGCGCCTGGCCACCGCCGACGAAATCGCGCCGCTCGTGGTATATCTCGCCTCCGACGAATCGGCGTTCTGTACCGGCAATGCCTATTCGTGCGACGGCGGCATGACAATATAGTCGTGGGGGCGAAAGTAAAAAACTAATTTTTGCCGGTGCGGGTTTTTCTTTGATCGCGGGCGGAGCCCGACGATTCAAGATGGAAAAAGCAGGTAAAAACTTCGAAAGGTAAGGTATATGAAACTACTGCGCTACGGTCCGGCGGGCCGCGAAAAACCCGGCATGCTCGACGCTTCCGGCAATATCCGTGACTTGTCCAAGGTGGTGGGGCAGATCGGCTGGGCGGAGATCTCGCCGGCCGGCCTGAAGAAACTGTCGAAGATCAAGCCGGAGTCGCTGCCGCTGGTCAAAGGCTCGCCGCGGCTTGGCGTGCCGTACACCGGCATCAGCAAATTCGTCGCCATCGGCCTCAACTATGCCGATCACGCCAAGGAAGCCGGCATGGCGGTTCCGACCGAGCCGATCCTGTTCAACAAATGGACCACCTCGATCTGCGGCCCGAACGACGACACGGTGGTGCCCAAGGGCTCGACCATGCTCGACTGGGAGGTCGAGATCGCGATCGTCATCGGCAGCAAATGCAAGGAGATCGACGAGAAGGACGCCGCCAGGTACATCGCCGGCTACTGCGTGGTCAACGACGTTTCCGAGCGTCACTTCCAGACCCAGCGCGGCAGCCAGTGGGACCGCGGCAAGGGCTGCGACACCTTTGGACCGATCGGGCCGTACCTGGTGACCCAGGACGAAGTCGGCGACCCGCAAAAGCTCGACATGTGGCTGAAGGTCAATGGCGAAGTCATGCAAAAGGGCAACACCAGCACCATGGTGTTCGGCTGCCATAACCTGGTTGCCTATTGCAGCCAGTTCATGACCCTGATGCCCGGCGACATCATCACCACCGGCACGCCGCCCGGCGTCGGCATGGGCATGAAGCCGCCGAAGTTTCTCAAGGCAGGCGACGTGGTCGAACTCGGTATCGAAAAACTCGGAACGCAGAAGCAGGTGGTCAAGGCGCACCCATAGGCATCACGCCGGGCGGTACCCAAGGACGGCATCCGACCGTCCAGTCCACCCTCTCTCCCGGCGAGAGAGGGAACCCGGGCACCGCCCACAACGACTGGAGACAAACATGAAACGCAGAACCCTGTTGGGCGTGGCCGCAGCCGTCGCCGCAGCATTTTCCGTCGGCGCCGCATACGCGCAGACTTATCCGGCCAGACCGATCTCGCTGATCGTTCCCTGGGGTGCCGGCGGCGGCACCGACCAGACCGCGCGCATCATCGGTACCCTGCTGGAAAAGGAGCTTGGACAGCCGGTCAATGTGGTCAACCGTACCGGCGGCAGCGGCGTGGTCGGCCATGCGGCCATCGCCGAAGCGACCCCTGACGGCTACACCATCGGCATGATCACCGTCGAGATCACGATGATGCATCACACCGGCCTGACCAAGCTCAACCAGTCGAACTACACGCCGCTGGGGCTGATGAACATGGACCCTGCCGGCGTCAACGTCCGCGCCGACTCGCCTTACAAGACGGTGAACGACGTGCTCGCGGCGATCAAGAACAACCCGGGCAAGTTCAAGTCCAGCGGCACCGGCCAGGGCGGCATCTGGCACCTTGCACTGGCCGGCATGCTCAACTCCAACCGCATTCCCGCCGACGCATCGCCGTGGGTGCCGTCGCAAGGCGCCGCGCCCGGCCTCAATGACCTGATGGCTGGCGGCGTCGAGTTCGTCACTTGCTCGCTGCCCGAGGCGCGCGCGCTGATCGAAGCCGGCAAGGTCAGGCCGCTGGCCATCATGGCAGACAAACCGGACAAGATTTTCCCCAACGTCCCGACGCTCAAGGCCGCCACCGGCAGCAACTGGACGGTCGGCGCCTGGCGCGGCATGGCCGGGCCGAAAGGCATGCCCGCCGACGCCACCACGAAGCTTTCTGCCGCTTTCAAGAAGATCTACGACGGCAAGGAGTTTCAGGACTTCATGAACCAGCGCGGCTTCGGGCTGCTGTATTTCCCGCCCGCCGAGCAGGCGACCTTCATGGAACAGGGCAGCAAGGGCATGGGCGAAGTGATGAAGGCAGTGGGCCTGGTCAAGTAGGACTGGTCAGACAAAAACCGGCCCGCCGATCCCACAACATCCCCGCAGCAGGCGGGGATGTTTTTTTGGGCAGAAAAAATGAAACTCAACGATATGGTCTGGGGTGTCTTGCTGATGGTGCTCGGCGGCTTCGTGCTGAACGACGTGCGCACCTATCCCTCGATCCCCGGCCAGCAATATGGTCCGAACGCGTTTCCCGGCCTGCTGGCGGCGCTATTGATCGGGGGTGCCGTGATCCTGTTCGCGAAGGGTTGGCGCGAGCGCGCCAATCAACCCTGGTTCGAAGCCGGGGCGTGGCTGCGATCGCCGCCGCAGGTGCGCAATTTCGCCCTCTCGGTGGCAGGCCTGGTGTTCTATACGTTGGCCTCTGAAAAACTCGGCTTCCTGCCCTGCGGCATCGTGATCCTGGCGGCCTTGTTCTGGTCATTGCAGGTGCGTCCCGCGCTGATCGCGCCGATCGCCATCATCTCGACCTTCGTGATCCACGGCATTTTCTACAAGGGGCTGCGCGTTCCGCTGCCCTGGGGCATCGTCCCCATCCTCTACTGACATCAGAATGCCTCTGCGCTCACTTGCTTCATCGCGCCCCGAGGTGGCCGTTGCGTCCCTCGGGACGGCCCTTCGGGACTGACCATGACCTGGACCGTGTTTGTGCAGGCCCTGGGCCTGGTGTTCGATCCATATGTGTTGATGGTGATCCTGTTCTCGGCGATCTTCGGCCTGTTCGTCGGCTGCATCCCGGGCCTCACCGCCACCATGGCCACTGCGCTGCTGGTGCCGATCACCTTCTTCATGCCGCCGGTCCCTGCCGTGGCCGCGATTGTCACCGCCACCGCGATGGCGATCTTCTCCGGCGACATCCCGGGCGCGCTGTTGCGCATTCCGGGCACGCCTGCCTCGGCCGCCTACACCGATGAAGCCTATGCGATGACGCTCAAGGGCGAGGCCGAGCTCGCGCTCGGCGCCGGGCTGGTGTTTTCGGCCCTGGGCGGCCTGTTCGGCACCCTGGTGCTGATCTTCATGGCACCGAGCCTGGCTGACATTGCGCTCAAGTTCTCCTCCTTCGAATATTTCTGGCTGGTGGTCCTGGGCCTGGCCGGCGCCGTCTTCATCGGCAATTCGAGCGTGCTCAAGGCATCGATCTCGCTGATCCTGGGCCTGCTGGTGGCCTGCGCCGGCGCCGACAATCCCGGCGCCTACCCGCGCTTCACCTTCGGCGTGACCGAACTGAACGGCGGGGTCTCCCTGATCCCGATGATGGTCGGCATGTTCGCGGTGTCGGAATTGCTGCGCTACATGGTCAACCTGGACCCGCCAGCGAAAATCGCGGTGAAAAAACTCGGCAGCGTGTTCTCCGGAATGTGGACTCTGCTCAAGAAATACAAATGGGCGCTGATGCGCGGCAACGTGTTGGGCGTGATCATCGGAATTCAGCCCGGCTCCGGGGCCGACATGGCCTCCTGGATGAGCTATGCGATGAGCAAGAAATTTTCCAAGGAACCGGAGAAGTTCGGCACCGGGCATGTCGAGGGCATCGTCGAATCGGGCGCCGCCAACAATTCCTCGCTGGGCGGCGCCTGGATCCCGGCCATCGTGTTCGGCATCCCCGGAGATTCGATCACGGCGATCGCCATCGGCGTGCTGTACCTGAAAAACATGAACCCGGGGCCGACGATCTTCATCAACAATCCCGAGAACATCTACGCGATCTTTTTCGTCTTCATCCTGGCCAACCTGATCATGATCCCGCTCGGCTGGCTCACCATCAAGATGGCGGTGAAGATCCTGCAGGTGCCGCGCAATATCCTGATGCCGGTGATCCTGCTGTTCTGCATCGTCGGCAGCTTCGCGATCAACAACACCGCCTTCGGCGTCGGCACCATCCTGGTGTTCGGCCTGGCGGCCTTCCTGCTGGAGGAAAACGGCTTCCCGGTGGCGCCGGCGATCTTAGGCGTGGTGCTGGCCAACATGATGGAGGAGAACTTCGTCACTTCCCTGATCAAGTCCGATGGCAGCCTCACCGTGTTCTTCACCCGGCCGATTGCGATGTGGCTAGCGATTTTCACCTTCATCATCATGTTCTGGCCGGTCTTCACCTGGGCTTGGGCCCGGTTCCGCAAGCCATCCGCCGCCTGAGAGCGAGCTGCAGGCGACACGCGGGCCGATGGCGTAACATTCCCGCTTGCCGTGTGCCGCGGCGCTTCTGCGCGGCCACACCCCTTTACTTCCCACTGCCCTGATCCAATGTCCAAACCAGACCTGCTGCTGATTGCCCCGATCTACCCACCCTCGATGGCGCAGCTCGATGCCGTCTACACCGTTCATCGCTATTGGGAGGCCGCCGACAAGCCCGCGCTGCTGGCGAGCCTGGCGCCGAATTGCGTGGCGGCCGCCACCTCCGGTGGCGTCGGCATCAAGGCAGACGTGGTGAAGGCGCTGCCGAAGCTGCGCATGCTGTCCTGTTTCGGCGTCGGCTATGACGGCGTCGATCTCGCCGCCTGCGTGGCCGCCGGCATCAAGGTCAGCAACACCCCCGACGTGCTCAACGAATGCGTCGCCGATACCGCCTGGATGCTGCTGCTGTCGACCGTGCGACGCGCGGTGTTCAACGACAAGTTCGTGCGCTCGGGCCAATGGCTCAAGGGCAATGCGCCGCTGACCGACAAGGTGTGGGGCGAAACCCTCGGCATCGTCGGCCTCGGCCGCATCGGCAAGGCGATCGCGCGGCGCGCCGAAGGCTTCGGCATGAAGATCGTCTACCACGGCCGCAGCCGCCAAAGCGACGTAGCCTTCGACTACTACGCCGACCTGGCGGAAATGGCGAAAGTCGCCAAGGTCGTGCTGGTGATCACCCCGGGCGGCAAGGGCACTGAACACATCATCAACGAGCGCGTGCTGGCGGCGCTTGGCAAGAAGGGCTACCTGATCAATGTGTCGCGCGGCACCACCGTCGACGACGCGGCGCTGATCAAGGCCCTGCAGCAGGGAACCATCGCCGGCGCCGGGCTCGACGTGTTCGTCGACGAGCCGCGCGTACCAGAGGCCTACCTGGCGCTCGATAATGTGGTGCTGCAACCGCATGTGGGCAGCGGCACGGTCGCCACCCGCACCGCCATGGGTCAGCTGGTGGTCGACAACCTTGCCGCCTGGTTTGCCGGCAAGCCGCTGTTGACAGAGGTGCCGGAGACGCGCAGCGCCTGATGCCGCAATCCGGCATGCGCAATGACGACGGTCTGAAGTCCGCCCTGATGCAGCCGACAGCGCGGCGCAGACATCTCGGGCAGTGGGCTGCGCTCGGCCTCGCCAATTGCCTGCCCGCCGGCAGCGCTTGCGCCCAGGACTGGCCGGCGAGGCCGGTGCGGCTGATCGTGCCTTTTCCGGCCGGCGGCAGTGCGGACACCTTTGCCCGCCTGCTGACACAGCACCTGTCGGAAACCCTGAAACAAAGCTTCGTGATCGAGAATCGCGCCGGCGCCGGCGGCGCGATCGGCTCGGAAATGGCGGCGCGTGCACCGGCCGACGGTTACACCCTGGTGATCTCGGGCATCGGCTCGCACGTGATCGCGCCGGCCGTCGCGAAGACACCTTACCACCCGCTCAATTCGTTCTCCCATATCGCGCTGTTCGGCGGCCCGCCGGCGGTGCTGTGCGTGCACCCCGAGTCGGGAATGCGCCACCTGCGCGAATTCATCGCACAGGCCGCTGCCGATCCGCAAGGCCTTGCCTGGGGCTCCTCGGGCACCGGCACCCATGCCCACCTGATCGGCGAGATGCTGCGGGAATTGACCCGCGCGCGCATGGTGCATGTGTCCTACAAGGGCGGTGCGCCGGCGATGACCGACCTGATCGGCCGGCAGATTCCGGCCGCGGTGACCGCGTTGTCGTCGGCAATGCCGCATCTGCGCGCCGGCCGCGTGCGTGCCTTGGCGACCACCGCACGGGCGCGCCTGGCCGACTTGCCGGAGGTGCCGACCTTTGCCGAAGCCGGCTATCCGCAATTGGTGGCAACCACCTGGTTTTCGCTGTCCGGCCCGGCCGGCATGCCGGCGGCGGTGGTGGCCAGCCTGAATGCCGAAACCCGGCGCGCCATGCATGGCGCAAAATGGCGGGAACGGCTGCAGGGTGAAGGCATCGAACCGAACAATCTTGACGCCGTCGCGTTCACCCAGTTCGTGCGCGCCGAAGTCGAACGCTGGACGCCGCTGGCGCGCGCGGCACAGCCCGAATCCTGACGCCGGAAAACATCATGGCGATTTCGCAGCAACAAAACGACGAACTGGTGCGCACCGGCCGCGGCACCCTGATGGGCGACCTGATGCGGCGCTACTGGATCCCTGCCCTGCATGCCTGGGAGCTGCCCGAGCCCGACTGCCCGCCGGTACGGGTACAGTTGCTCGGCGAGAAACTGGTCGCCTTTCGTGACAGCAGCGGGCGCATCGGCCTGATCGACGAGTTTTGTGCGCACCGCGGTGTGTCGCTATGGTTCGGACGCAACGAGGAATCCGGCCTGCGCTGCCCGTACCACGGCTGGAAATACGACTTGAGCGGCCAGTGCATCGAATTGCCCTCGGAACCGGCGGAATCGGGCATGGCTGCGCGCGTCAGGCTCAAGGCCTACCCCTGTATCGAACAGGGCGGTGTGGTATGGACCTACATGGGCCCGCCCGCCTTGCAACCCGAGCCGCCCGGCCTGGAATGGACGCTGGTACCCGCGGAGCGGCGTTTCACCACCAAGCGCCTGCAGGAGTGCAACTATCTGCAGGCGATGGAGGGCGGCATCGATTCGAGCCATGTCTCGTTCCTGCACGCCGCCTCGCTCAGGCGCGACCCGCTGTTTGTCGGCTCCAGGGGCAACCAGTACAACGAGCACGACAAGATGCCGGTGTTCGAGGTGACCGAATTCGCTGGCGGCCTGTTGATCGGTGCGCGACGCAATGCCGAAGAGGGGCGTTATTACTGGCGCATCACACCCTGGATCATGCCCTGGTACAGCATCATCCCGCCGCGCGCCGGCCATCCGCTGGGCGCCCATGCCTGGGTGCCGATCGACGATGAAAATTGCTGGGCCTGGTCGATCAATTACCACCCCAGGCGCGCACTGTCGGAAGCGGAAGTGGCGGCCATGCAGGGCGGCGCCGGGATTCACGTGAAATACATTCCCGGCACCTTCATCCCGCTGGCCAACAAGCGCAATGACTATCTGATCGACCGCGCCGGGCAGAAGGCCGGCGTCACCTTCAGCGGCGTCGAAGGCATCGGCATGCAGGACGCCTCGCTGCAGGAAAGCATGGGCGCGATCCAGGACCGCACGCGCGAGCAACTGGTATCGACCGACAACGGCATCATCATGGCGCGGCGCGCCCTGCTCAAGGCGGCGCGCGCCAATCGCGAAGGCCTGCCCTTGCCCGGGCTTGAAGCCGCGCAGCAGCGGGTGCGCTCCTGCGCGATCGAATTGCCGGCCGGCACGCCCTATTCCGAGGGCGCCCGCCACGGCCTGTTTGCCGCGCCGGACACCGACCCGGTGTCGGTTTGAGCAGGCCGATGCAGGCGCTGCCGCGGGTCGCCATCGCCATCGGCGACCCGGCCGGCATCGGCCCGGAAATCGCGCTCAAGGCGGCGCTCGATGCGCGCGTGCGTGCCATCGCCCTGCCCTTGCTGGTGGGCGATCACTCGGCGCTGACCCTGCATGCCGGGCGCTGCGGCCTGCCCCTGCCTGTTGACGTGTTCACCGGCGCCGGCGACGCGCAATGGCGCGAGGGCCGCATCCCAATGGTCGGGCGCAGCCATTTCCATGACGACACGCTCGAACTGGGCACGATCAAGGCGGTGCACGGCCTGGCCGCGCTGGATGCCGCCGGCACCGCCATCCGCGCCGCGCTGGACCGGCAGGTGGAAGCGGTGGTGGCCGCGCCGCAGACCGAACTGGCGATCAAGCAGGCAGGCGTCGAGTTCGACGGCTATCCCACCTTTGTGGCGCGCTGCACCGGCACGCCGGTCGACGATGCGTTCCTGATGCTGTGCTTCGCCGATGCCGCCGCTGTCGAGACCCGCATCGTGCATACCACGCTGCACGTGGGCCTCAAGCGCGCGATCGAACTGGTCACGTCTGAGCGCGTGCAACACGTGATCCGCACGACCGACGCGGTCCTGCGGCGCATCGGCATCGCCCGGCCGCGCATCGCGGTGGCAGGACTCAACCCGCACGCCGGCGAAGCCGGCATGTTCGGCGACGAGGAAGTGCGCATCATCGGCCCGGCCATCGCCGCGGTTGCCGCCGGCGGCATCGATGTCCATGGGCCGTTTGGCGCCGACACCATGTTCGCCAAACCCGGCTTCGACGCCTTCATCGTGATGGTGCACGACCAGGGACATATCACCGCCAAGCTGCTGGCGCCGAATCGCACCGCCGGGCTCACCATCGGTACGCCGGTGTTGTTCTCGTCGGTCGCCCACGGCAGCGCACTCGACATCGCCGGGCAGAACCGCGCCAGCCACGCTGCCGTGGTCGAGGCGATTGCCCGCCTGGCCGGCCGGGCCGCCGGATGAGCGGCGATGCAAACATCCCGTATGCCGGGCTCACGCCCGACGCGGTGCTCGATGCGATCGAAAGCCTGGGGCTGCGCTGCGACGGTCGCCAGTTCGCCCTCAACTCCTATGAAAACCGCGTCTACCAGGTGGGCGTAGAAGACAGCGCCCCGCTGATCGTCAAGTTTTACCGCCCGCTGCGCTGGACCGACGCGCAAATCCTCGAGGAGCACGCCTTTGCGTCCGAGCTTGATGCGGCGGAAATTCCGGTGGTGGCGG
This sequence comes from Burkholderiales bacterium, assembly GCA_031423955.1. GTDB lineage: Bacteria > Pseudomonadota > Gammaproteobacteria > Burkholderiales > JAEUOS01 > JAEUOS01. The sequence goes on along the minus strand of JANPGJ010000408.1, from coordinate 4,256 downwards.
CCACCCCGTTCGGCGGCCAGACCCTGCATCATTTCAACGGCTTTCGCTTCGCCGTATTTCCACGTCGCGGTGGACGCACGCCCGAACTGGAAAACCGCGAAACGCTCGAATGGCTGGGCCGCTTCATGGGGCGCATCCACGCCATCGGCGCGATGCGTGCGTTCGAGCACCGGCCGACACTCGACAGCCGCACCTTCGGCGCCGAATCGCGCGACTGGCTGCTGGCGCACGAGATGATCCCGCAAGACCTGCGTGCCGCGTGGCAGCAGGCGGCGCAGATGGCGCTCAAGCAGGTGGCGCATTGCGAAGCGCGTGCCGGGCATGTCGCACGGCTGCGCCTGCACGGCGATTGCCACCCCGGCAATGTGCTGTGGGTGGACGAAGGCGACGACCGCGGCCCGCATTTCGTCGACCTCGACGACGCCCGCAACGGCCCGGCAATACAGGACTTGTGGATGCTGCTGCCCGGTGAACGCGAGGCCGCCGCACGCACCCTTGCCCATCTGCTTGCCGGCTACGAGAACTTTCACGACTTTGACGACAACGAACTGCACCTGATCGAAGCGCTGCGCACCCTGCGCCTGATGCACCATTCGGCCTGGATCGCGCGGCGCTGGGACGACCCGGCATTTCCCGCGGCATTCCCGTGGTTTGCCAGCCCGCGCTACTGGCAGGACCGGATTCTGGAGCTCAAGGAGCAGGTCGCGCTGATGCAGGAACCCGCCCTGCGTCCGGCGCTGATCTGACAAACTCCGGTTCCAACGGCGGCGCCTGCGTATGTCAGCGCACAGAGCAGGCTTCAGGCTTGTGGCAACCTGGCAGCGAGATGCGCGCAGGCCGCGCGCATCACACACGGCGGCGGCAGGGTCGCCGTTCGCGAACAGGAGAAATTCATGCAGCTGTTGTTGATCCTTGGCATTGCCTTCGCCATCACCGCAGTCATGTTCGCCCTGCAGAACAACGCGATGGTCGCGGTCAGTTTCGCGCTGTGGCGCTTTGAAAGCTCGCTGGCGATCGTGTTGCTGCTGGCAATGGGCCTGGGCGTGCTGGTTGCAGGGCTGGTGTCCTCACCGACGGTGATCAAGGGCCGGTGGTCGGTCGCGCGCCTCGGCCGGCGGGTGGCGGAACTCGAGGAACGCAACGACGCACTGACACGGCGCGGCGTCGAACTGGAATCCGAACTTGCGCGCCTTGACCCTTCGCGCCGGACGCCGCCGGAGCCGTCACCGGAATCCGCCAAACCCTATGTCGGACTCACCGCCCTGCTGACGCGCAAATCCTCGGATTCCGCCACGGCGCCCAAGGCCTGAGCACCAGCCAGCCCAGCGGGTCGATCATCGGCCCGACCGCCGTCGCTTCGCCCGGAAGGCATGGTCCGCATGCAACAAAAATTGCGCCGCCAACGCCGGTTTCAAGAGCACCGCGATCAGCTTTTGACGTAGATCAAATCCGCGCCTGGCAGCTTGAAAGTCGCGGAACTCGGGTACAGTTCCGGGTTCGCCGAAGTGATTCCCATGAACCATTCCAACATCCTCGCCAGACTCAGGCTGCAGCTCGACGAAGTACGCTGCGGGCGCGCCGACAGCGCCGGGCTGGTGACGGCGCTGCGCGCCGAACCAGGCCTGCTCGCCACCTTGCCGCAGCCTTTCCGCATCGCGCTGGAAGACATGGCGACGCGTCTTGAATCGGCGCGCCTGTTTACCGAGGACAGCTGCTCCTTCAGCCAGCGCGAGCTGATCGATGCGCTGGCCGAGTGGATCGGCCACGCAGACGCGAGACTCGGCGCCAGCGTGCCGGCGAACTGACCTTCAGCCGATTTGCATTTTCACCAACAAGGACTACAAGAATGAACAATCGCATCGCCATCGTCACCGGCGCCGGCACCGGCGTGGGCAAAGCCAGCGCCGTGGCGCTGATCAAGGCCGGCTTCACCGTCGTGTTCGCCGGGCGCCGCCCCGAACCGCTGGATGAGGCCATCGCCGCTGCCGGCGCAACCCCCTTGAATTCGCTGGCGGTACCGACTGACGTCGCCAGCGAAGAATCGGTACATGCGCTGTTCGCTGTCACGGTGCAGAAATTCGGCCGCGTCGATGTGGTGTTCAACAACGCCGGCGTCAATGCGCCCGGCATTCCTCTCGAGGAATTGTCCGTCGCGCAATGGAAGAACGTGGTCGACATCAACCTGACCGGCATGTTCCTGTGCATTCGCGAGGCGTTTCGCGTGATGAAGGAGCAGTCGCCGCGCGGCGGCCGGATCATCAACAACGGCTCGATCTCGGCCCATGCGCCGCGTCCCAACTCGATCGCCTACACCGCCACCAAGCATGGCGTCACCGGGCTGACCAAGACCGCCGGGCTGGATGGCCGCAAATACGACATCGCCGTCGGCCAGATCGACATCGGCAATGCCGCCACCGAGATGGCGGCCCGCATGGCGCGCGGGGTGCCGCAGGCCAACGGCGAGATCGCGATCGAACCGCTGATGGATGTCGATCATGTGGGCGAGGCGGTCGCCCACATGGCCAGCCTGCCGCTCGGCACCAACGTGCCCTTCATGACCATCATGGCGACCAAGATGCCGTTTGTCGGGCGCGGCTGAGTCGCCATGGGTGCCCGGGTTCGAGCGGCGTAGCCCCTCGTCCCGGGTACTTGCACCGCGGAACCCGGCCGACTTTTCCCGGCGCAAATTCCAATTTCAAAAATCATGAGACGAGACCTCTACACCTCACACGAACTCGGCCGCATGCTGGGTCCCCGCTCCATCGCCGTGGTCGGCGCTTCGGAGACGCCCGGCAACTTCGGCCGTCGCAGCATCGAGAACCTGTCCGCCTACACCGGCATCGTGCATGCGATCAACCCGAAATACCCCGAAGTGGCCGGCCGCCCCTGCGTAGCCTCGCTGCGCACGCTCGGCTATTCGCCAGACTGCGTGGTGATCGCGGTGCCGCGCGAGCATGTTGAACCGCTGGTGGAGGAAGCCGCCGCCATCGGCGCCGGTGGCGTGGTGGTCTACGCCTCGGGATACGCGGAAACCGGCATCGAGGAACGCGTCCGCCAGCAGGAGCGTCTGGCCGCGATCGGCCGCGCCGCCCAGATGCCGGTCATCGGGCCCAATTGCATCGGCATCGTCAACCACGCCATGCGCTGCGGCCTGACGTTCATGCCGCACTACCCGGAGGTGCCGGCGATCACCGGCAACATCGGCATCGTCTCGCAATCCGGCGCGATGGGCTATATCTTCGTGCAAACGCCGATGCGCGGCGTCGGCTTCACCCATTACCTGGCCTCCGGCAATTCATGCGATGTCGATGTGTGCGACATGGCCTCCTACCTGGTCGACCAGCCGGAGGTTGCGACCATCGCCTTCCTGTTCGAGGGCCTCGCCGACGGCGAGCGCCTGATCCGCCTGGGCGAACGCGCGCGCGATGCCGGCAAGACCATCGTGGCCTACAAGATGACCGCGGGAGAAGCCAGCCAGCGCGCCGCCATGTCGCATACCGGGTCGCTGGCCGGAACCGACGCGGCCTATGCGGCAGCGTTCGCCAAGGTGGGCATCGTCACGGTCGACAATATGGAGGCGGTGCTGGAAACCGCGCAGTTCTTCGCCAAGGCCCCGGCGCCATCCGGCAAGGGCCCCGCCGTGCTGGTGGGCTCGGGCGGCGCCGGTGTGATCGCCGCCGCCAAGGCCGAAGCCGCCGGCATGCTGCTGCCGCAACCCGATCCCGAGGTCGATGCCAAGCTTGCTGCGGAAGTACCCGACTTCGGCTCGACCGCCAACCCCTGCGACGTGACCGCGCAGGTGTTGAACCGGATGGATTCGTTTGCCCGCTGCATGAGCGCGTTTCTCGACCACCCGGACTTCGACGCGCTGGTGTTTCCGGTGGCCTACTCGCATCCGGTGGCGACCATGACCCGCTACAAGCAGGTCAAGGAATTCTCCGCGCTTTACCCGGGCAAGGTGATCTGCCCGATCTGGTTCCCGGAATGGCTGGAAGGCCCGGGCAGCCGCGAGTACGAAACCGATGAACGGATGGCGATGTTCCGTTCCACCGAGCGCTGCATGCAAACGCTGGCCGCCTGGCACCGCCGTGCCGAGCGCGCGACCTGGCCCAAAAGCGCGCGCCGCACAAAACCGGCAACGCTGGACCTGGTACCAGGCACCATGACCGAACGCGCATCGAAAGCCGCGCTGGCCGCCTACGGCATCCGCGTCACCCGCGAAGCCCTGGCCACCGATGTCGCCCAAGCCGAAGCCG
>JANPGJ010000407.1:0-2111 GCA_031423955.1 Burkholderiales bacterium | reverse complement strand
GCGGCGGACGGCCGCGCACCGCCGCTGCCGTCCGGCGGCACATACAGCTTGAACGCGCGCGCATCGGCGGCGTGGGTACGTGCCCGCACGGCCTGAGCCGCCTCTCGGACTCGCGGAATTTCGCTGGGCGCAAATCAGTATCTCCCGAAGTCCGACAGGATGCGAGCGGAGCGTATTCGTTCGCTGTCGCACCGACCGTCGTCAATCCGGCGAGCATGATGGCCAAGCGTCGTCCAATCATTGGCGGCGTGCGCCGGACAGCTTGGCGGATCCGACATATTGGCAAACATTAAAGGATGGAAAACATGAGCTCAACTTTCAATAAGGAACACAAGACCACAGCGGGCGACGACAACCGTGATCCGATCAGCGGCGCGCCCGGTGCGCATCCGATCGGCACGGGCGTGGGCGCCGCTCTCGGGGGCGCCGCGGCAGGCGCGGCCGCGGGAACTGTCGTAGGCCCGGTCGGCACGGTGGTCGGTGCGGCGGTCGGCGCGATCGTCGGCGGCCTGGCCGGCAAGGGCGTGGCCGAGTCCATCGACCCGACCAACGAACTGGCGTACTGGCGCGAAAACCACAACACCCGTCCGTATGCGGACAAGGCTACCGCCTTCGATGAATACGAGCCGGCCTACGGCTATGGGGTAGCCTCGTATGCGAAGTACCCGGGCCGCAGTTTCGACGATGTCGATTCGGATCTCTCGCGGGACTGGAATGCTTCGCGCGGCCAATCAACACTCGGGTGGGATCGCGCCCGCTCCGCTGCGCGCGATGCGTGGGATCGCCTGGGCTCGCGGCGCTAGCATCACGGCGTCGCGCCCCGCCCCGAACATGAAACCTGGCATGCCCGGGCAGTCGGGTTGCGCTTCCGGGCTCGCGTTCGCGCGGGAGCGCCATACCGTTCGCGCAAGGGTAGTCAGCGATTTGACCGGCGTCGACTTCGTGCCGCCCGTGCTGGCCATTTCGAGTTCGCCTTGCGTTGCGTGCGCTGGCGCACAGAAGCACGGCGCGCCGGTCGCGACACTTCACTTCAAGACGGTCAAGGCCAATTGCGTCATGGCAAGACTTGAGCGTCGCAATGCCGTCGGCATCCCGCCTGGCGGCGCGGCCGATCGCACTAGCGCACGGCCGACCTTTGACGGAGCACGCAATGGACCCGACGATGGTTACGCACACTTTCCCGCCCGCCGGCATGACTGAACCGCCGGCACCCGCGCAGACGCCTATGACTGAACCGCCGGCACCCGCGCAGGCGCCGATGAAGGCACAGCCCGCTGCCGATGCGCCTGCGGCGGTCGACGCAATGGCCGGTGCGGCGTCTGGCCCCGCACGCGGTCCCGATCGCACGATTGCCGAGGCTGCCGCGACGGCGCACCGCGCGGTCGACGGCGCCGCGTCGGCCACTGCGCCGCTGGCCGACTGGCTGGCGGCGCATGGTGGCGAACTCGAGGCGATGCAGAAGAAGTTGCTGGCCGATACCTGCACCTACGTGTCCGCCAATCCGCTCAAGGCAGTGGGCATCGCCGCGGCGGCGGGCTTCGTCCTCAGCCGGGTGATGCGCTGATGGCCCCGCTCAACCCCTTCGCCTGGTCAGCCGCGCTAAGCACTTTACTGGCGACGCCTTCCACGTCCGCGGGCGAACCTGCAGCCGACGACACGCTGGCCACACCCGGCGCCGCGCCGGCGGAGCGCGGCGCATTCCATGAGTTGTCAGGAGCCCTCGGTGCGATGCGTGCGACCGTGTCGGCGTTGCTGGCACTGGCTGCGCTGGAAGCGCGGCGCGCCGGGCTGACCCTGATCGGCCTGGCGGCATGCATCGCTCTGGCCGCTGTGTGCGTGGTCGTCGCCTGGGTTGCCATCATCGCGGCACTGGTGCTGGGCGCGATGTCGCTCGGGCTCAACACCATGGGCGCACTTTTCGCCGGCGCCGCGCTCAACCTGGTGGTCGGGTTGGTGTTGGTGCGGCTTGCCAGCGGCCTGGGCACCGGCTTGTGGTTCCCTGCGACGCGCCGGCAGATCGCTGGCGTCGACGCACAGGCCGCCGTCCGATGAAACACGGCGCGGCGACAGCACTCATCGCGGCCGCCGAAGCTCGGGTCGCTGCCGGCAGG
>JANPGJ010000406.1:0-6129 GCA_031423955.1 Burkholderiales bacterium | reverse complement strand
CCCGGGGCGCCGCGCCGAGGCGTATGTGCCGCCGCCGCCGCCGCCGCCGATCATCACGCGCCGCCGTTCGAAGCTGAAGATAATTCCGCCCGAGGGATCGGGCGAGGCCTGAATTGTCGTGCGGCCGGTCCCATCACGGTCCTGAACCTGATACAATCTCAAGGCTTGAGTGAGTAAGCTTGTGGTTCCTGTTTCGCGGGGGCGCAGGCTGGCGTTCGAAAAAGGTGCCGCTGGTTCCGCGGCAAGGTTTTCAAATGGGCGGTTCGCCCATTTTTTGTTTGTGCCGCCGGTCTTGAGGCGATGTTCATGGATGTAGCAGCGCTCATTGCGGCCACGGTGGATGGCCTGGGTTACGAACTGGTTGAGGTCGAGCGATCGCACCGGGGCCGGTTGTTGCGCGTGTTCATCGACCTCAGGCAGCAGGAAGCGGCGTCCGGGTTGAAAAAGCGCGGCGCCGCCGCGATGATCAAGGTCGAGGATTGCGAGAAGGTCAGCCGCCAGCTGACTTACGCAATGACGGTCGAGAACATCGACTACGACCGTCTCGAAGTGTCGTCGCCCGGGCTGGACCGGCCGCTCACCAAGGTGGCCGATTTCGCGCGGTTCGCCGGTTGCGAGATCAGTCTGAAGTTGCGCGCGCCGCTTGGCGGCGCGCATGGAGTGCGCAAGAACTTCACCGGGATTGCGCGCTGTTTGGATGGCAGGCCTGCGATCGAGATCGACGGGCAGACTGTCGAACTGGATTTCGCCGATATTGATCGGGCGCGTCTGGTGCCGGTCATCGAGTTTTAGGGGGAAGTAGCAGATGAGCAAGGAAATCCTGATGCTGGCCGACGCACTGGCCCGCGAGAAGAACGTGGCCAAGGACGTGGTGTTTGTCGCCCTCGAACAGGCCATCGCATCGGCCAGCAAGAAGCGCTTCAAGGGCGAGGCCGATGTGCGGGTGTCGATCGATCGCGAAACCGGTGAACATGAGGCGTTTCGCCGCTGGCAGGTGGTGTATGAACCGGATCTCGAGAGCGAGGACAACCAGATCGGCATCACCGACGCGCGCGACGAGGATCCCGACGTGCAGATCGGCGATTTCATCGAGGAAGAACTTGAGCCGATCGAGTTCGGCCGTATCGGTGCGCAAGCCGCCAAGCAGACCATTCTGCAGAAGATTCGTGACGCCGAACGCGACCAGATCCTCAACGATTTCCTCGAGCGCAATGAAAAGCTGATCAACGGCACGGTCAAGCGGGTCGAGAACCACCGCGTGCTGATTGAATCCGGCCGGGTCGAGGCGGCGTTGCCGCGCGACCAGATGATTCCGCGCGAAGCGTTTCGGGTCGGCGACCGGATCCGGGCCTACATCCACAAGATTGATCGCACCCAGCGCGGGCCGGCGGTGATCGTTTCGCGCACCTCGCCGGAATTCATCAAGGCGCTGTTCGAACTCGAGGTTCCCGAGATCGAGGAAGGCCTGCTCGAGATCAAGGCGGCCGCGCGCGACCCCGGTGTGCGTGCCAAGATCGGCGTGTTCACCAATGACCGCAGGATCGATCCGATCGGCACTTGCGTGGGGATGCGCGGTTCACGGGTCCAGGCGGTGACCAATGAACTGGCCGGTGAACGGGTCGACATCATCATCTGGTCGGCCGATCCGGCGCAGTTCGTGATCGGCGCCCTGGCGCCGGCGGCGGTGTCGTCGATCCTGGTCGACGAGGAAAAACACAGCATGGATGTGGTGGTCGATGACGAGAACCTGGCGATCGCGATTGGCCGTGGCGGACAGAATGTGCGTCTGGCGTCCGAGCTGACCGGCTGGGAAATCAACCTGATGACGGTCGAGGAATCCCAGAAGAAGCACGACGCCGAGACCACCGCGATTCGCAGCCTGCTGATCGAAAAGCTCGATGTCGACGAGGAAGTCGCCAATATCCTGATCGGCGAAGGCTTCTCGACGCTCGAAGAGGTGGCCTACGTGCCGATCAATGAAATGCTCGAGATCGAATCTTTCGACGAGGATACCGTCAACGAATTGCGCAATCGCGCACGCAATGCGCTGCTCAACGAAGCCATCGCATCCGAAGAGTCGCTCGGCGAGGTCAAGGAGGATCTGCTGGCGCTCGAGGGCGTGACGCGCGAGTTGGCGGCCAAACTGGCCAAGAGCGGGATCAAGTCGCGCGACGACCTGGCCGAACTGGCTGTCGATGAACTCATCGAGATTGAAGCAATGGATGAAGCGGCGGCGCGGGCGCTGATCATGAAGGCGCGCGAACACTGGTTTGCGGACGAGCAGAAGTAGGCGGCGCCCGACCTCCTGTCGCGCCTCCAGGCCACCGATCGCACTCCAAAAGAAAGAAAGCAATGGCTACTACTACCGTCGCCCAGTTGGCAGAAGAACTCAAGATGCCGATTGCGGCGTTGCTTGAACAGCTGACCTCGGCCGGTGTCGAGAACAAGGCTGCGGGCGAAACACTGACCGAGACAGACAAGTCGCGACTGCTCGAGTATTTGCGCCGGAGCCACGGCGCGGTCGCGCCCGAGAAGCGCAAGATCACGCTCACGCGCAAGCAGACCTCCGAGATCAAGCAGGCCGACTCCTCCGGCAAGGCGCGCACCATTCAGGTCGAGGTGCGCAAGAAGCGTGTGCTGGTGCAGCGGGACCCGCAGGCGGATGCGCTGGCTGCTGAAGCCGAGGCCGAAGCGGAGGCGCTGGCCAGCGCAGCGGCTGCCGCCGCCGCACCGGTCGCCGAAGTCGTGCCCGAGCCGGTGCCGGAGCCGGTTCCCGAACCGGTGATCGTCGAGGCGCCGCCGGAAGTGGTCGCGGTGGTGCCCGAGCCCGAACCGGTGCCGGAACCCGAGCCGGTCGCGGAACCGGAGATCTCACCACCGCAGGTGGAAGCCGAAGCTGCCGCGGCCGAAAAGACGCCGAGTGCGCCGATCTCCGTGATCGACGAAAAGCAGCGGCTGTTGCGCGAAGCCGAGTCCAAGCGCTACCAGACCTTGCGCGACATGCAGGCTGCCGATGTTGCGGCAAAGAAGGAGCGTGAACGGCTGAATATCGAGAAAATCGCCGCCGAGAAAGTTGCCGCGGAGAAGGCGCTTGCGGCCAAGATCGCTGCGGAAGCCGCTGCCAAGGCTGCACTGACGGCGGGTACCTTGCACAAGCCGGTGGCCAAGCCTGGCGACGAGAAGAAATCCGCCAAGAAGCCGGCCAAGACCGCGGTGCTTGGAGCGGTGGCATGGCAGGGGGATGATGCGGCGAAAAAGCGTGCGATCAAGACCCGCGGCGACGTTGGTGGAGCGTCCGGATGGCGTGGGCCGAAGCAACGCGGCCACGGCAAGGGCGGGCATGGCAGCGACGACCAGAATGCGTTCGTTGCGCCGAGCGAGCCGACGGTGCGTGAGGTGCACATCCCGGAAACCATCACTGTCGGCGATCTTGCGCACAAGATGGCGGTCAAGGCGGCCGAGGTGATCAAGGCCCTGATGAAAATGGGCCAGATGGTCACCATCAACCAGGTGCTCGACCAGGACACCGCGATGATCGTGGTCGAGGAAATGGGCCATGAGGCGATCGCGTCGAAACTCGACGACCCGGAATCGTTCCTGGTCGACGACGCGCCGCATGCCGAAGGGGTGGCCGAGGCGCGCGCGCCGGTGGTCACCGTGATGGGCCATGTCGATCATGGCAAGACCTCGCTGCTCGACTACATCCGCACCACGCGGGTGGCCGCGGGCGAGGCCGGCGGTATCACGCAGCATATCGGCGCCTATCACGTCGAGACCAGCAAGGGCATGATCACTTTCCTTGATACCCCGGGCCATGAAGCGTTCACCGCGATGCGGGCACGGGGCGCAAAGGCGACCGATATCGTGATTCTGGTGGTGGCGGCCGATGACGGCGTGATGCCGCAGACCAAGGAGGCTATCGCGCATGCCAAGGCCGCCGGCGTTCCGATCGTGGTGGCGATCAACAAGATCGACAAGCCCGAAGCCAACACCGAGCGCGTGACCCAGGAACTGGTGGCCGAGGGCGTGATTCCGGAATCGTATGGCGGGGATGCGCAGTTCGTACCGGTGTCGGCCCGTACCGGGCAGGGGATCGACGATTTGCTCGATGCGGTCCTGTTGCGTGCCGAAGTGCTGGAATTGACCGCGGTCCGCGACGCACCGGCCAAGGGGCTGGTGATTGAATCGCGCCTGGATCGCGGCAAAGGTACGGTCGCCACCATCCTGGTGCAGTCGGGAACCCTCAAGCGCGGCGACATGGTGCTGGCCGGATCGTCGTTCGGCAAGGTGCGTGCGATGCTTGACGAAAACGGCAGGAACATCGCCGAAGCGGGTCCTTCGATTCCGGTCGAGATTCAGGGCTTGTCGGATGTTCCGGCCGCCGGCATGGAAGTGATGGCCATTGCCGACGAGCGCAAGGCGCGCGAGATCGCGCTGTTCCGCCAGGGCAAGTTCCGCGACGTCAAGCTGGCGCGCCAGTCGGCCGCGAAGCTTGAGAGCATCATGGGCCAGATGACCGACGGCGAGATCAAGAGCCTGCCGCTGGTCATCAAGACCGATGTGCAGGGTTCGCAGGAGGCGTTGGCGCAGGCACTGACCAAGCTGTCGACGGCGGAGGTCCGGGTGCAGATCGTGCATGCCGCGGTGGGCGCGATCAGCGAGTCCGATGTCAATCTGGCGATCGCCTCGAAGGCGGTGATCATCGGCTTCAACGCGCGCGCCGACCAGACCGTCAAGAAGATGGCGGAATCCAATGGTGTCGACATTCGCTACTACAACATCATCTATGACGCGGTTGACGAGATCAAGGCCGCGATGTCGGGCATGCTGGCGCCGGAGCGTCGCGAGCAGGTGATCGGCATGGTCGAGATTCGCAACGTCTTCAAGATCACCAAGGTTGGAACGGTGGCCGGTTGCTACGTGCTGGACGGCTCGGTCAAGCGCGGCGCCTCGGCGCGGCTGTTGCGCGCCAATGTGGTGATCTGGACCGGCGAACTTGATTCACTGAAGCGTTTCAAGGACGATGCACGCGAGGTCAAGGCCGGCTTCGAATGCGGCCTGTCGCTGAAGAACTTCAATGACATCGAGGTCAACGATCAACTCGAGATCTTCGAAGTGCAGGAAGTCGCGCGGGCGCTGGCCTGAGCATGGCGGCAGCGGCGCTCGCCCGTCGGGCGTCGCCGCTTAAGCCTGGTCACCCCAAGGATTGATCATGCGTCACCAGAACCGCGGCTTTGCCAGATCCGACCGCGTCGCCGAGCAGATACGCCGCGACCTGGCGGAAATCCTGCGCACCGAACTCAAGGATCCGCGGATCGGCATGATCAGCCTGAACGGCGTCGAAGTCACCGCCGACTATGCCCATGCGACGGTGTACTTCACCACCATGACCGATCACTCGGCGATTCCGGAAATCCTCAAAGGACTTTCCAGGGCCGCCGGGTTCCTGCGGGTGCAACTGGGCAAGCGCATCAAGATCCACCAGATTCCCGAACTGCATTTCAAGTTCGACGAAAGCCTGGAGCGCGGCATCACGCTGTCGCGTCTGATCGACGAAGCCAATTCGGTGCGTGCCAAGGACTGACCGACCCGGGGCAGCGGACCGGCCCCGGCAGGTGCGTCGCAAGCTCGACGGGGTCCTGCTGTTCGACAAGCAGGCCGGCCTGTCGTCGAATGCCTGCCTGGGCCTGATCAAGCGTCTGTTCGCCGCCCGCAAGGCCGGTCATACCGGCACCCTCGACCCATTTGCCACCGGATTGCTGGTGGTCGCACTGGGTGAAGCGACCAAGTTCACGCAGGGTTTGCTGGACGCCGACAAGACCTATCTCGCAAGCATGCGTCTGGGTGCGGTGACCAGCACCGGCGATACCGAGGGGCCGGTGATTGAACGGGCCGAGGTGAATTGCGATCATGACGCAGTGGCCGCTGCACTGGCACGCTTTCGCGGCGAGATCCTGCAGGTGCCGCCGATGTATTCGGCCCTGAAGCGTGACGGCAAGCCCCTGTATGCCTATGCCCGTGCCGGTATCGACCTTCCGCGCGAGGCGCGCGGAGTCTCGATCCATTCGCTGGACCTGATCGAGTTCGCCGCCCAGACCGTGGTGTTCCGCGTGCGCTGCAGCAAAGGCA
>JANPGJ010000405.1:0-5401 GCA_031423955.1 Burkholderiales bacterium | reverse complement strand
TTTACGACATCTCGGCGCGTGTCGAGGAGGTCATGTGGCGCGAGAAAAAGATGTTTCCCAACCTCGACTGGTACAGCGCGACGAGCTATCACATGATGGGCGTGCCGACCGCGATGTTCACCCCGATTTTCGTCATCGCCCGCACCGCCGGCTGGGCCGCCCACGTGATCGAGCAGCGCGTCGACGGCAAGATCATCCGCCCGACCGCCAACTACACCGGACCGGACGACCGCAAATTCGTGCCGGTGAAGAACCGTTGATCCACCTGCAGGAATGCACCCCATGAATATGGTCGACCGCAAGCCGCTGCCGGGCACCTCGCTGGCCTATTTCGATGCCCGCGCGGCGGTCGAGCGCATCGCTGCGGGTGCGTTTGACAAACTGCCCTATACCTCGCGCGTGCTGGCCGAAAACCTGGTGCGGCGCTGTGATCCGGCCCATCTTGCGGCCTCGCTGGCGCAACTGATCGAACGCCGGCGCGATCTCGACTTTCCCTGGTACCCGACCCGCGTGGTGTGCCATGACATCCTGGGCCAGACCGCGCTGGTCGATTTGGCCGGCCTGCGCGACGCGATCGCCGCCGCCGGTGGCGACCCGGCCAAGGTCAACCCGGTGGTGCCGGTTCAGTTGATCGTCGACCATTCGCTGGCCGTCGAGTGCGGCGGCTTTGACCCCGATGCGTTCGACAAGAACCGCGCCATCGAAGACCGGCGCAACGAGGATCGCTTCCATTTCATCGAGTGGACCAGGCTCGCATTCGAAAATGTCGAGGTGATCCCGGCCGGCAACGGCATCATGCACCAGATCAACCTGGAGAAAATGTCGCCGGTGATCCACGCGCGCGATGGCGTCGCGTTCCCCGATACCCTGGTCGGCACCGACAGTCATACTCCCCATGTCGATGCGCTGGGCGTGATCGCCATCGGCGTGGGCGGCCTCGAGGCCGAAAGCGTGATGCTCGGCCGCGCTTCGTGGATGCGCCTGCCGGACATCGTCGGCGTCGAACTCGCCGGCCAGCGCCAACCCGGGATCACCGCCACCGACATCGTGCTGGCGCTCACCGAGTTCCTGCGCCAGCAGAAAGTCGTCGGCGCCTATCTCGAATTTTATGGCGCCGGCGCCGCCAGCCTTACCCTGGGCGACCGCGCCACCATCTCCAACATGGCGCCGGAATACGGCCCCACCGCGGCGATGTTCTCGATCGACGAGCAGACCCTCATCTACCTGCGACTGACCGGCCGCAGCGACGAACAGGTGCGACTGGTCGAAACCTATGCAAAGGTGGCAGGCCTGTGGTCCGACACGCTCGCCAATGCCGAGTACGAGCGTGTCCTGAAGTTCGACTTGTCCAGTGTGGTGCGCAACATGGCCGGCCCGTCGAATCCGCATGCCCGCGTGGCCACCACCGAGCTTGCGGCCAGGGGCATCGCAAAGGCCTGGCAATCGGTGCCGGGGCAGATGCCGGACGGCGCGGTGATCATTGCCGCCATCACCAGTTGCACCAACACCAGCAATCCGCGCAATGTCATCGCCGCGGCCCTGGTGGCGCGCAACGCCAACCGGCTCGGCCTGACCCGCAAGCCGTGGGTCAAGAGCTCGCTGGCGCCGGGGTCGAAGACAGTCGCCTTGTACCTGGAGGCGGCCGGCCTGATGCCGGAATTGGAAAGACTCGGCTTCGGAATCGTCGGCTTCGCCTGCACCACCTGCAACGGCATGTCCGGCGCCCTTGACCCGCTGATCCAGCGGGAAATCATCGAGCGCGACCTGTACGCCACTGCGGTGCTGTCCGGCAACCGCAATTTCGACGGGCGCATCCATCCCTATGCAAAGCAGGCCTTTCTGGCTTCGCCCCCGCTGGTGGTCGCCTATGCGCTGGCCGGCACAATCCGCTTCGACATCGAGCGTGATTCATTTGGCGACGACGCCAACGGCAAGCCGATCACACTCAAGGATTTGTGGCCTGCCGACGCCGAGATCGACGCCATCGTTGCCTCAAGCGTGAAGCCCGAACAGTTCCGGCAGGTCTACATACCGATGTTCGAGGTGCGTGCCGATGCCGCCGACAAGGCCAGCCCGCTCTACGCCTGGCGCCCGCAAAGCACCTACATCCGCCGCCCGCCCTACTGGGACAGCGAAGGCCAGGGTGCGCTCGCCGCCAGTCCGCGCACCTTGAAGGCGATGCGCGCGCTGGCGGTGCTTGGTGACAACATCACCACCGACCACCTGTCGCCGTCGAACGCCATCATGCGTGATTCCGCTGCCGGCGAATACCTGGCGAAGATGGGCCTGCCGGAAGAGGACTTCAATTCCTACGCCACGCACCGTGGCGACCACCTCACCGCGCAGCGGGCCACCTTTGCCAACCCGACTCTGAAGAATGAAATGGCGGTCGAGGACGCAGCCGCAGGAGGCAAAGCCAGGACCGGATCGCTTGCCCGCCTCGAACCCGAGGGCCGGGTCGTGCGCATGTGGGAAGCCATCGAGACTTATATGGAGCGCAGGCAACCCCTGATCATCATCGCCGGCGCCGATTACGGGCAGGGATCGTCGCGCGACTGGGCCGCCAAGGGTGTGCGCCTGGCAGGCGTCGAGGCGATCGCGGCCGAAGGCTTCGAGCGCATCCACCGCACCAACCTGATCGGCATGGGCGTGCTGCCGCTGGAGTTCAAGTCCGGCACCACCCGCAAGACCCTGAAGATCGACGGCACCGAGACTTTCGATGTGCAAGGCGAGCGCACGCCGCGCACCGACTTGACGCTCGTGATCAGGCGCCGCAATGGCGAACGGGTCGAGGTGCCGGTCACCTGCCGCCTCGATACCGCCGAAGAAGTCTCGATTTACGAAGCCGGTGGCGTCCTGCAACGATTCGCGCAAGACTTCCTGGAAAAGGCTGCCGCATGAACACCTTCGCACCGCAGATCCGCGTCCCTGCCACCTACATGCGGGGTGGCACCAGCAAGGGCGTGTTTTTTCATGTGCCCGACATGCCGGCGGCGGCGCAAACGCCGGGGCCGGCGCGCGACGCGTTCCTGATGCGGGTCATCGGCAGCCCCGATCCCTACGGCAAGCACACTGACGGCATGGGCGGCGCCACGTCCTCGACCAGCAAGACCGTGCTGCTGTCGCGCAGTACTCGCCCCGACCATGATGTCGACTACCTGTTCGGGCAAGTGGCGATCGACAGCCCGTTCGTCGACTGGGCCGGCAACTGCGGCAATCTTTCGGCTGCCGTCGGCCCTTACGCGATCAGCAACGGCCTGATCGATGCCGCGCGTGTGCCGCGCGACGGCATCGCCACGGTGCGCATCTGGCAGGCCAACATCCAGAAGACCATCATCTCGCATGTCAAGATGAGCGGTGGCCAGGTGCAGGAAACCGGCGATTTCGAACTTGATGGCGTGACCTTCCCGGCCGCCGAAGTGCAACTCGAATTCATCGATCCTGCGGCCGAGGAGGAAGGCGCCGGCGGCGCCCTGTTCCCGACCGGCAACTTGATCGATGATCTCGACGTGCCCGCAGCAGGCAACTTCAAGGGCGGCAGACTCAAGGCCACCATGCTCACCGCCGGCATTCCGACCATTTTTGTCGATGCCGCGGCAATCGGTTTCACCGGCACGGAATTGCAGGACGCGATCAATGGCGACCCGGCCAACCTGGCGAAAATGGAAGCCATTCGCACCGCCGGCGCGCTCGCCATGGGGCTGGTCAAGTCGCCTGCGGAGATGGCCAAACGCCAGCACATCCCGAAGGTGGCGTTTGTCGCACCGCCCGTGGCCTATGCGGCGTCGAGCGGAAAGAACATCTCTGCCACCGACATCGATGTGCTGGTGCGCGCGATGTCAATGGGCAAACTGCATCACGCGATGATGGGTACCGCCGCGGTCGCCATCGCGGTTGCCTCCTGCGTGCCGGGCACCCTGGTCAACCGCGCAGCCGGCGGCGGCGCACGCTCGGCGGTCCGCTTCGGCCACCCCTCGGGCACACTGCGGGTCGGCGCCGAAGCTGTTGATGCCGGCGGTGAATGGGTCGTCAGGAAGGCCATCATGAGTCGCAGTGCACGGGTGCTGATGGAAGGCCACGTGCGCGTGCCGGGATGAAACAAACCACACCGAAGTTGCTGCAATCCGCATCGATTTTCTCGTCAAGGAGTTCCAAATGCTAGCTGCCTACCGTCAACACTCCGCCGAGCGTGCCGCGCTTGGCATTCCCCCGCTGCCGCTGTCGGCGCAGCAGACCGCCGAGGTGATCGAGTTGCTCAAGGCGCCGCCCGCCGGTGAGGAGAAAACCCTGGTCGAGCTGATCACCTATCGCGTGCCGGCCGGGGTCGACGACGCCGCCAAGGTCAAGGCGTCCTATCTGGCGGCGGTCGCGCATGGCAGCGAAAAGTGCGCGCTGATTTCACGCGAAAAAGCCACCGAGCTGCTGGGCACCATGCTGGGCGGGTACAACATCCATCCTTTGATCGAACTGCTCGACGACGCCACCGTCGGCGGCATCGCGGCAGAGGCGTTGAAGAAAACCCTGCTGATGTTCGATGCCTTCCACGATGTCAAGGAAAAGGCAGACAAGGGAAATGCCCACGCCAAAGGCGTGATCAAGAGCTGGGCCGACGCCGAATGGTTCACCAGCCGCCCCGAGGTACCGAAGAGCCTGACCATCACCGTGCTCAAGGTGACCGGCGAGACCAATACCGACGACCTGTCGCCGGCACCTGACGCCTGGAGTCGGCCTGACATTCCGTTGCACGCCCTGGCGATGCTCAAGAACCCGCGGCCCGGCATCACGCCGGAAGAAGAAGGCAAGCGCGGCCCGGTGAGGTTCCTGCAGGACCTGCGCGCCAAGGGCAACCTGGTCGCCTATGTGGGTGATGTGGTCGGCACCGGGTCGTCGCGCAAATCGGCCACCAACAGCGTGCTGTGGTGGACCGGCCAGGACATCCCCTTCGTGCCGAACAAGAAGTTCGGCGGCGTCTGCCTGGGCACCAAGATCGCGCCGATCTTCTACAACACGATGGAAGACGCCGGCGCCCTGCCGATCGAACTCGACGTCTCGAAGATGGAGATGGGCGACACGGTGGAACTGCGTCCCTACGAAGGCAAGGCGCTGAAGAACGGCGAGGTGATCGCCGACTTCAAGGTCAAGAGCGACGTGCTGTTCGACGAAGTGCGTGCCGGCGGCCGTATTCCGCTGATCATCGGCCGCGGTCTGACCACCAAGGCCCGCGAGGCGCTGGGCCTGCCGCCGTCCACGCTGTTCCGCCTGCCGGTGAGCCCGGTCGACACGAAGAAAGGCTTCACGCTCGCGCAAAAGATGGTGGGCCGGGCGTGCGGCCTGCCCGACGGACAGGGAGTGCGCCCCGGCACCTACTGCGAACCCAAGATGACTTCGGTCGGCAGCCAGG
>JANPGJ010000404.1:0-6337 GCA_031423955.1 Burkholderiales bacterium | reverse complement strand
TTGAGCGAAATCCGCAGCGACCTGGCGTGCCGCACCGAGTCCGTCGACCCGCGTCGCCAGATCGGTCTGGCGCGCGCCGAGTCCGTCGACAAAACCGCTGTCAGCCAGGCCGCTGGTTTGATTGAGCAACTGGCGTATGGTGATCCCGCCCAGATTGGCAGAAGCCGGCGCGAATGCCGGCAGGTAGCGCGCCAGCGGCGCGTCGAGATCGAGCGCACCGACCTCGACCAATTGCAAGACCGCCATCGCGGTGAATGACTTGCTCAGCGACGCGATGCGAAACTGTGTCCGCCTGGTGACCGGCTCCCCCGTGCGCGCGAAGCCGAAGCCGCGGACATGGACAGGCTTGCCGTCAAGGGTGATCGCCAGCGCCAGCCCGGCAATCCGTTGCGCGTTCATCTCGGCGCGAATGAATTCGTCGATTCGGTCCAGATCCGGCGCTGCGCGCTCGCCAGCGCGCGCCATCCCGGCGGCGGCGATGCCTGCGAACAACGCGGCGACAACGATCGGCGCGGCGCTGTGCCGGAGGCCGCCGACGGCGTTGCGCAGGAAGCCCGAACGCGGCGGATGCGGGAGTCCCACGCTACAAGTCCAGCGCACTGAAGGCAATCGAGAACAGCGCGTCGGCGACGATCACCAGGAAAATCGATTGCACCACGCTCCTGGTGGTCTGGCGGCCGACCTGGTCGGCCCCGCCTGTGGTGCGAAAGCCCTGGTAGCAGCCGACTACCGCGATGATGGCGGCGAACACCGGCGCCTTGCCGATGCCGACCAGGTAGGCGGTGATGCTGACGGCCTTGGCGAAGCGATCGAGGAACTCCGGGAAGGTGACGCCCAGTTGCGCACGCGCCATCAGCATGCCGCCGGCGACGCCGAGCACATCCGCGAACACGGTCAGGAGCGGCATCGCGATCGCAAGGGCGATGATTTTCGGCAGCACCAGGAGTTCCATCGGCGCGATGCCGATGGTACGCATGGCGTCGATCTCCTCGGTCACCGCCATGGTGCCGATCTGCGCGGCGTAGGCGGAGCCGGAACGCCCGGCGATGATGATGGCGGTGATGAGCGGCGCGAATTCGCGCAGCATCGACAAACCGACCAGGTCGGCGACGAAAATGTTGGCGCCGTAGCGTCGCAATTGGTCCGCGCCCTGATAGGCGACGACGATGCCCAGCAGGAATGACAACAGGCCGACGATCGGCAGGGCATCGAAACCGGCGCTGCGAATGTTGTAGAGCACCGGCCGCCAGCGCAGCCGCGCCGGATGGCGCATGCCGGTGATCAGTGTCAATGCGGACTCGCCGAGGAAGCCGAGCATGCCAAAGGCCTCGTCGCCGGCCCGCTGCGCGCGGCGGCCGATACGCTCGAGCAGGGCAGGTGCCGGCGGCGCAGCCGGCCGCGGTTCGCCGGCTTGCGCGGCAATCTGCGTCTCGACCGCTGCAAGGAGGCGCGCGAATTGCGGTTGCAGGCCCTGCACGGAGATGGTCGCGCCCTGCGAGCGCAGGCGCACCAGCAGCTTCTGCAGCAGCCAGGCGCCGGCGCTGTCGAATGCAGCGACGCCGCTTGCGTCAAGCGTCGCCGGGATGCCGGCGGGTACCTGCAGGCCGGCGATCCGGGTGGCGATTGCCGCACTGCCGCGCGCAGTCCACGACCCCGACAGCGCCAGTGCCTCTGGCGTGGTCGTGGTGATGACTGCGTTCTGTTCCGCCGTGGGTGCCATGGGATGCGCCAAAGGTATGCCGATTCGGCACTGCGGTATGTGCGCGAGCGCACGGAATCGGCGCAGCGATCGGCGAACAATCACTTCATGCACCGCGAGGCGAGAAAAAGCGCGGTGCCCCGCACATCAATCCTGTTTTGGAGGTTTCATCATGAACAAGAATCACCGCTTTGCATCGCTGTTGATCGCCGCGTCCCTGGTGCTGGTGGCCGGTTGCGTGTCAACCGTGCCGGCCAACCGCGAGACGCCGGGCGAGTATGTGTCCGATTCGTGGATCACCACCAAGGTGAAGGCTGCACTGGTTGACGATCCGGCCGTCAAGGCCACCGAGGTCAATGTCGAGACCTTCAAGGGCGTGGTGCAGTTGAGCGGCTTCGTCAGCAGCAGCATGGCGATGAACGAGGCAGTGCGGCTGGCAAGCGGCATCAAGGGTGTGACATCGGTCAAGAACGACATGCGTCTGAAGTAGACCTCTGGCAGCGCGCCGTAGCGGCGCCGAAACTGCAGGCTGGTCCGGGCAGCCGTGGGCCGCACCGGCGATGGCCGCGCATCCTTCGGGTCGGCAGGCATGCCGCCCGCATCATCGTCAACCGATCGAAAGGCACGAACATGAACTGGGATCGCATCGAAGGCAACTGGAAGCAATTCAAGGGCAGCGCCCGGCAGCAGTGGGGCAAGCTCACCGATGACCAGCTTGACGTGAGCGCCGGCAAGCGCGACATCCTGGCCGGCAAGATTCAGGAGGCGTACGGCGTCACCAAGGAGGCGGCCGAGCAGCAATTGGCCGACTGGCAGACCCGCATGAAAGAGACTGACCAGCCGAAAGAAGGCGGTTCGGAGTAAGCGCGGCAGGCCGGGTGCAATGACCCGGCGCGAGATGAGCGGCGCAGGCTGACGGCGGGCGCCGTTGCGCGCATGGCTGCATGGAGGCGCGCACGGATTGGCCGCTTGCGTCACTCGCGCGCGGACTGACCACGCAGATTGCGCGTGGCACCGGCGCTGCAACCATGCATTGCCGGGTTTGCGCGGCGTTGCGCCTTCAAGTGTGATTGGACCGCTGCGGGAAATGCGAGAATGACGGTCCGTGTAAATGGATGGCGAGGGCCGCTGGCGCAAGCCGAAGCCCGCGCCCAGCGTGGCACGAAAGTCGTGCCTGGCGCATTGAACCGATCCTGAAAGACCCTGCATGTCCAACCAAGAAGACTCCAAATTCGGCGTCAACGACTGGCGCCGCCTGCTGCGCTCGCTCGGCGAAGAACCTGCGCGCCAGGGCCTGGTCGACACCCCGGAACGGGCCGCCAAGGCGTGGCAACACTGGACCCGCGGCTATAGCGAGGATCCAGCCAGCATTCTCAAGACCTTCGCCGACGGCAGCGAGAACTACAACCAGCTGATCGTGGTCAAGCGGATTCCGGTGTATTCGCATTGCGAGCACCACATGGCGCCGTTTTTCGGCCACGCCGCGATCGGCTACCTGCCGACCGGGCGGATTGTCGGACTGTCGAAACTGACGCGGCTGGTCAACTGCTTCGCCGCGCGCCTGCAGGTGCAGGAGCGGCTGACCCAGCAGATCGCACATTCATTGCTGGAGCACCTGAAGCCGCGTGCGGTCGGGGTGATCATCCGCTGCCGCCACATGTGCATGGAGTCGCGCGGCATCGCGGTGGCCGGCGAGGAGACCGTGACTTCCGCAATGCTTGGCGACCTCGAGGCCAACCAGGCGCAGCGGGCGGAGTTCCTGTCGCTGTCTGCCTGAGCGTTCGGTTTTCCGTCGCCGCGCCGGCTCAGTACTTCGCGAACCGGCGGTCGCTCGAGGTGTAGATGTCGAGCAGGGTGGGGCCGCGCCGCCGCCCTTGCGGCGAGTCCAGCCACAGGCGCACCAGATGGCGGTGGCGGCCATCGGCATGGTCGGTGTATTCGGTGCGCGAATGCAGGATCACGAAATTGTTGACGAACTGCATGTCGCCTTTGCGCATTTCCATGCGCAGGTGGAACCGCGGGTCGGTGACGATTTCGTCGATCGCGTCGAGGCCGGCGATCTCGGCGTCGGTCAGGGTTTCACCGGTCTTGGACTGTGCCCATACGATGCCGTTGCGGTTGTAGCAGCAGTGCAGCAGGTCGTTGTGGAAACTGAATACCGGAATCCGTTCGCGTGACACCGGGTGCTCGCCCGGCGCGTGGTCGCCGCGGCGGTCGTGGTAGTAGCCGCGGGTGAGCACCGCCATCCGTTCGGGATAGCGGCGCAGCACTTCGTTGTAGGCGGTCATCGAACTGGCGAGCAGGCTCTCGCCGCCCTGATGCGCGGTCTCCAGGCACAGCAGACCGACCAGATACGCGCCATCGGTATGGAAGGGCAGCATCTTGTTGGAATGGTAGCCGCGCGAATTGCCGTCATAGGGCTTGCCGCGATCGGTGACGTCGATCACCCGTTCGCGCTTCGAGGTCTGCTCGACCACGTCGCCCAGGTGCGCAGACACGCCACAGAACGCGCGCACCGCGTCTTCGCGCCCATAGGCGTCGACCGGAAAGCCGGCGATCACCGCAAAGCCGACGCCGCAATCGAGTCTGTTAGAGGTCTCGGCCAACAGCGGTTTGCACAGGTTGAGCGGAAACGTCTCGCGGGTGATCGCTTGCGGGGCAAGGTGCCGCACGCCGTCGACGGCGGCCCTGATTTCGGCCAGCATGGCGGCGCTCCAGCGCAGTTCGTATTGCGCACGCGAGCCAACATCGGCGGCGTGCCAGGCGGCCGCGTCGGCGACCGGTGCAATGGCTTGAAGTTGCCTGGTGGCGGGGCCTGGTTTCGCAAGTTGCATCGTGCTCTCCTGATTCGATGCCCTGATCCTACGCTTTCGTGGCGGCGCGCGAAAGCTGGCATTTTGTGCAGCGCAACTTGACGGTATGGCAAGCGCTCAGGCAGACTTTGTCTGGACAACCGTATAAGCGATGCCGGGCCGCGGTACTTTGGTGTCAAACCGGCATCCGCGCAACACCGGGGCTGATCGCGGCACGGCGCGGCACGGCGCGGAACAGCGCGGAACAGCGCGGAACAGCGCGGAACAGCGCGGGCCGGCGCACGCTGCGTCGCGGATTGCCGCCCAACATTTGGAGCCAAGTCACGCATGATCACAGGCCAGTCCGCTGCCGCAGAAAATGCTGCCGGCGAATTGCATCGCGGCGCGTTCGCAGCATCGGGGTCGGCTGCCCGCTATTCGCTGCTCGCCGACTCGATCATCGGCGATATCGGCGCCGGGCGATACGCGGTCGGTTCGTTGCTGCCGACCGAGGCCGAATTGTCCGCGCAGTTCGGGGTCTCGCGGCACACCGTGCGCGAAGCCTTGCGCCGGGTGCGCGAAATGGGCCTGGTGTCGCGTCATCAGGGGATTGGTACGCGAGTCAAGGCCAAACGCGGCGATTCCCGTTACGTGCAGTCGGTCGATTCGATTTCCGACCTGTTCACCTATATCAAGGACACCCGGCTCAAGGTGATCGCGCATCGCGAACTGCTGGTCGGGCCGGAGCACAGCGCTCTGCTGCGCTGCGCGCCAGGCCAGCGCTGGCACATGCTGGAAGTGCTGCGCCTGCCGGCGCTGGGCGGGATGCCGATGGTTGCCAGCGAAATCTATGTGCCGCACGCCTATGCGGCGATCGCACGCGGGATGCAGGATTTGCGGGTGCCGATCTACACCCTGATCGAACAACAGTATGGCGAGCGGATCATCGAAGTACAGCAGGTGATGACCCCGTGCGCGATTGCGGCGAAAAAGGCACGCGCGCTCAAGGTGCGCGCCGGCTTTCCGGGCTTGCAAATCACCCGCCATTACATGGGCGCGGACGACAAGATGCTGCTGGTGTCGCAGAGCCTGTATCCGGCCGGCCGGTTTTCGTATTCGATGTCCTTGCGCCTCGCCTGGCAAGACCCGGCGGCAAAGGCCGCCTGACCCGCTTGATTGTTTCCGGAGATTCCATGAACGCACCCACCACCGCCCGCGAAATCGCCGCCGCAGCGCAGGCGACGATATCGCAAACCCTGGCCGCCTTCGCCGCCAACCTGCGTTTCGAGGATATTCCAGCGACGGTGATCGAACGCGCCAAGTTGCACATTCTCGACTGCATCGGCATCGGCTTCGCCTCCGGCGGTTTCGAGTTCGGCCAGCGCACCATCAACGCCATGGTCGCCCTCGGCGAGTCCGGGCCGTATCCGGTGCTGGGCACGGCTCTGGGCCTGCCCTTGCGCGATGCGGTGCTGGCCAACGGCACCCTGATTCACGGTCTTGATTTCGACGATACCCATTCCGGCGGCGTGATTCACGCCTCCGCCAGCACGGTGCCGATCGTGCTCGCGGTCGGGCAACGCGAGAACGCCGACGGTCGCGATGCACTCACCGCCTACCTCGCGGGCATCGAAACCTCGAGCCGGATCGCGCATGCGGCACAGAACGGCTTTCATCAGCGCGGCTTCCATCCCACCGGCCTGGTTGGCATCTTCGGTGCGACGCTGGCCACCGGTCGCCTGTCCGGCATGACCGCGGCGCAACTGGTGCAGGCGCAGGGGATCGCGTTGTCGATGGCGTCCGGCAGCCTGGAATTCCTGGAAGACGGCGCCTGGACCAAGCGCAT
>JANPGJ010000403.1:0-2016 GCA_031423955.1 Burkholderiales bacterium | reverse complement strand
ATCAAGGCAAAACCCTCGGCGAATGCCTGCATCATTCCGTATTCAATCCCGTTGTGCACCATCTTCGTGAAATGCCCGGCGCCGGCCGGGCCGGCGTGCAGCCAGCCGGTATCGGCCGCCGGTGCGAGCAGGCGCAGATAGGGTTTCACACGCCCTACCGCCTCATCGCTGCCGCCGGCCATCAGGCAATAGCCGTTGGCCAGGCCGTGCACCCCGCCCGAGACACCGCAATCGACAAAGCCCAGGCCATTGCGCGTCAGGGTAGCGGCGCGACGCACCGAATCCTTGTAGAAGCTGTTGGCGCCATCGACAATCACATCGCCCTCCGACAACAGGGGCTGCAATTGCGAAATCGTCGCTTCGGTCACCGCCCCGGCCGGCAGCATCAGCCAGACCACCCGCGGCGCCTCGAGATGGTTGACCAGCGCCGACAGCGAACTGGCGGCGAAGCCGCCGATCTCGCCTGCCAGCGCAGTAGTGGTTTGCGGATTCTGGTCGAACAGCGCCGCGCGCACCCCGCCCAAGGCCAGCCGCCGCGCCATGTTGGCGCCCATTTTCCCCAGGCCGATGAGTGCGAACGAAGTCATGATGGCGGTCGATCCAAAGTGAAAGAGCCGGTGCGGGGCAGGCAATCGCGCTATTCTACCGTGCCGGATTTACCCCTCTTCCAACACGAAATCACATGCGACAAAGCATCGGACTGATCGGCCCCGGCGCCATGGGCCTGGGCATCACCCAGGCCTTGGTGCGCGGCGGGTTCGAGGTATTCGTGCGCGACATCGACCCGGCACGCAATACCCTGGCACGCGCCAGCGCGGCCACGGTGTGCGTTTCACCGGCCGAAGTCGCCAGTTGCGCCGACATCGTGATCACGGTGGTGGTCGATGCCAGGCAAACCGACGACGTGTGCTTCGGTCCGCAGGGGATCGCCGAGACCCTCAAGCCGGGCGGCATCATCATGATGTGCTCGACTGTCGGCCCGGCCTACGCGGCCGACCTTGCCGGGCGCATCGCCGCCCGCGGTCTGGTGATGGTCGATGCGCCGATTTCCGGCGGGCCGGCACGCGCCGCCGCCGGCACCATGAGCATGATGCTCTCCGGTCCCGCCACCGCCCTCGCGCGCTGCGAGGCGATGCTCAAGGCGATGAGCGACAAGCGCTACATCATCAGCGAGAAGCCCGGCGACGGGTCGCGCATGAAACTGGTCAACAACCTGATGGCCGCCATCAACCTGGTCGGCGCCGCCGAAGCGTTTGCGCTCGGCATCAAGGGCGGGCTGGACCCGCACAAGATCTACGAGGTGATGATGGGCAGTTCGGGCCAGAGCTTCATGGGCGGCGACCGCATGAAGCGGGTGATCGAGGGCGACCGCACGGTGACCGCGGCCGCACCGATCCTCACCAAGGATGTCGGCCTGGCGCTGGATGTCGGCCAGGACCTCAAGTTTCCGCTGCCGCTGGGCAGCCTCGCGCACCAGGCGCTTTTGGCCACCGTCGGCATGGGCTTCGACGCGGAAGACGACGCATGGGTGATCCGCACCTACCAGGCGCTGTCGGGCATCGAAATGCCGAAAGGAAGCACGCAATGAACACCATCCCGCTGATCGGCCGCCTGCTTGCCCCACTATTGCTCTGCGTCACGCTTGGAGCGCAGGCGCAAACCTGGCCGACACGCCAGATCCGCTTCATCGTCGCCGCCCCCGCCGGCAGTTCGCTCGACGTGATCGTGCGCAGCCTGAGCGACCGCCTGAAGGACAGCCTGGGGCAGGCGATCGTGATCGAGAACCGGCCTGCCGCCGGCGGCACCCAGGCGACAGATGCGGTCGCCAAATCCGGCGCCGACGGCTACACCCTCCTGATGTCGTTCAACGGTCCGCTGGCGTTCGCGCCCTTCCTTTACCCCAAGCTGCCCTACGACCCGCTCAAGGACCTGGCGCCGGTGGTCATCACCACCGTGCAGCCGAACCTGCTGGCGGTGTCCGCCGACCTGCCGGCGAATTCGGTGCGCGAACTGGTG
>JANPGJ010000402.1:0-8171 GCA_031423955.1 Burkholderiales bacterium | reverse complement strand
CACATACAGTTTGCCGCGATAAATGCGCCAGGTGTTCGGGCCGCCGCCACCCCCGCCGGGGATCGCATAGTTGATGCCGTTGGCGCAGTAGCCGCCGAACTGCGGCATGTACTGCTCCGGCGATTTCTCGAAGGTCGCGCGGTTGGCTTCGCTGGCAAAGCGCCAGGTCACGCCCTTGTATTCGAGCCTGATCGCGGGGTCGCCCTTGACGACTGCGTTTTGCGTGAAATAGGCGACTGCGTCGTGGCCTTCGAGCATCAGCTTGCTGTCACCACCCTGGCTGATGGTGCGCCATGGTCCGTTGTTCGGTGACTGCACGGTCGTTTGCGCCTGGCCCACAGTGGCACAGAAAAAAATTCCGGAAAGCAGCCAAACTCGCAGGAGCAGGATGTTGCGCATCATATGCCTCATGACGATTGATCAGCGGAAAGCAGGCCGGAATTTGCCACCCTGCCGCACTGGATACGCAGACATTGCCGGCCTGGATGTGAATGCCGCGGCATGCGGCCACACGGCCGGCCCGAAAAACCGGGCCACCGCGAAAATCGCGAACCGGCCGTCGCCGCTCGGCGTGCGCGGCCGGAGCCGCGCACGCCAACCGCCCGTCACTGCGCGGCGCGCAGCGCGGCGATGCGCTCTTCCAGCGGAGGATGGGTCATGAACAGGCGCTTCAAGCCGTCTGCGCCGCCGCCGGCGATGCCGAACGCCGCCATCCTGTCGGGCAGCGGCTGCGGATGCAGGCCGTTCAAGCGCTCCAGCGCGGCGATCATGTTGCGCCGCCCGGCGAGGTCAGCGCCGCCCTTGTCGGCAACGAATTCGCGGCGCCGCGAAAACCACATGACGATGATCGAGGCGAGCACGCCGAGCACCAGTTCGGCCACGATCATGGTCACGAAAAACGCCGGGCCGGTGCCGCGCTCGGTCTTGAACACCACCTTGTCGACCAGGTAGCCGATCACGCGCGACAGGAACATCACGAAGGTATTGACCACGCCCTGAATCAGCGCCAGGGTCACCATGTCGCCATTGGCGGCATGCGAGACCTCGTGCCCGAGCACCGCCTCGGCCTCTTCACGCGTGAGTTGCCGCAACAGGCCGGTGGATACCGCGATCAGCGAGCTGTTTTTGGTCATGCCGGTGGCAAATGCGTTGACATCCGGCGCGTCGTAGACCCCGACCTCCGGCATCTTGATGCCGGCTTGCGTCGAATACTTGCGAATGGTTTCGACCAGCCAGACTTCGGTGGCGTTCACCGGGTTGTCGATCACCTGCACCCCCATCGAGCGCTTGACCGACCATTTGGAGATCGCCAGCGAAATGAAGGAGCCGCCAAATCCCATGATGGCAGCGGTAATCAACAGGGAACCGAGATTCAGGCCGTTGGCGTTGAGATAAGGCTCCACGCCAAGCAGGCGCATCGTGACCGAGAGCACCAGCACGATGGCCATGTTGGTCGCGAGAAAAAGCACGATACGTTTCATGAATATCCCATCAATGTTGATTGAAATCCGGCCCGCTTGCGCCGGAGCCGGCAAACGGTAGCACCGCACGCAGCGCGCCTGAATTCAGGTAAACCCTCGGTCAACCCGACCACCGCCGCCTATGACCCGCAAAGGCTGTGAAAAACCCGGCACGTATATGGGTTCAAAGGCGGAAATTTCAACTGGAAATCTTGACAAACCTGACCGCCGCCTTGCAGCCAATGTGCGGCGCCGACGCATTGGCGGTGGGTGCAAATGCGCCCTTCAATTGACACTGTAGTTGCCAGCCTCAAGCCGACGCGATCAAATCAAGCGTCGCCTGTACCAGCGGACTGCCGGCATCGCCCATGGTCTCGAGGATCGACAGGTGATGATGCCCCGGCATCGCGATATCGCGCCGCCAGCAATGCGGCCAGGCGGCGCGAATCGCCTGGTTCTGGCGCTTGAATTCATCGCTTTCGTTGCCGCCCACCGCGGTGATCAGCGGCGTGTTGCGAAGCGGCCGATAGGTCAGCGGGCTCGCCTTGTGCGCCGCCGCCGCGTCCAGCCGCAGGTCGCTGTTGAACGATACCTTCTGCAAGGGCGCGAGATCATAGACCCCGCTGACCGCAAGCGCGCCCTTGACCAGGTCCGGCGGCAGATCGCTCGCATAAACTTCCCATTGCGCGGCGATCATCATCGCCGCCAGGTGCGCGCCGGCGGAATGACCGCCGACGTAGATCCGTGCAGGGTTGGCGCCAAGGCGCCAGGCATTGCGATACAACCAAGCCGTTGCTGCCAGCATCTGCTGCACGATTTTCTCGATCGTCACCTGCGGCGCCAGATCGTAGGTCGGCAGGGCCACGCTGACCCCGGCTTCGACCAACGGCCGGGCGACAAACGAAAACTCGGACTTGTCGCGCGAGCGCCAGTAACCGCCGTGGATGAAGCAGAACATCGGTGCATCATCCTGCGCCGCAGGAAAAATGTCGATCCGTTCGCGTGGCGAGTCACCGTAGGGCAGGTCGAGCACGCAGCGCAACTCCGCACGCGCAGCGTGCGACCGGCTTTCGGCGCGGGCGTTGTACTGCGGCGCATCCGGAATCGACAGCCGGTTGACATATTGGCGGTCGAACGCGGAAGGTTCCGCCGCCGCGGCCGCCGCGCCTGCCGGTGCGCCGCCGGTCGTGTTCAAACCGGCGCTTTCGCAGGTCCGGTCGGATTGGCCGCCAGATGCGCGTCCTTCGCCGCGTACAGCTTGTCGTCGGAGTAGCCCATGGTCTGCGGCATCGCGCGCCCGTGCATCACCTGAAAATACACCGGCTCCAGGCTGCGGTTCTCATAGCCGTGAATCACCCCCGGCGGGCAGGAAATCACTTCCCACGGTCCCAGGCGCGTCCATTCCTGCTGGCCGTTTTCATCTTCGACGAATACATCGAGGAAGCCCTGCAGCACGAAAAACGCTTCTTCCGATTCATGGGTGTGCGCCGCGTTGCCCTGCCCCGGGTTGACGAACATGATGGTGAGGGTGAAGCCGCGCGCCGGAATCACGTCCGGATCATTGTGCTTGCCCGACGCGCCGCCACCGATGAAGCGATGCTGGGCGCGCTTGAAGCCCTCGATGCGCGCATCTTCAAACGCGTACCAGTCGGGCTTGCGGTCGGAAAAGCGGGCCACGTACTTGGCCATGATTTCCTTCGGCGACATGTTTGCCACTTCGGGCGGACGCGGGTGACGTGCGGTACTCATGACGGACCTTTGAGGTTGACGACCAGCGGGAATGGTAGTGCATTTTGTCCAGATCGATGATCCCGCGAGGCCGTCGATTGGCCGTGCGTGCGCGACGCGCCGGGCAGGCGCAGATGCAGGCATCGGCAGCGCGCGCGCCGGCGTGTGCGATCATTCCGGCTCCTGCACTATTGGCCAGGGGCAATCCCCCGCGCCCGCACCTGCCAACACCACCGTGCCCTACCAAGCGACCATCGGCGCCACCCGCCATCTGTTCGGCAGCCTGCGTGAGGTGATGGCCAAGGCCACACCGCAGCGCTCGGGCGACCTGTTGGCCGGCGTGGCTGCCGAATCGGCGCAACAGCGCATGGCGGCGCGCATGGTGCTGGCCGATACCCCGCTTGCGGCCTTTCTCAACGAGGCGCTGATCCCCTACGAAGACGACGCGATCACACGCCTGATCATCGACAGCCATGACAGCGCCGCATTCGCACCGATCGCGCACCTGACGGTGGGCGACTTTCGCGACTGGCTGCTGTCGGCGGCGGCCACGCCGGCAGCACTGGTGGCGATCCGGCCCGGCGTCAGCCCGGAGATGGCCGCCGCGGTCAGCAAGCTGATGCGCAACCAGGACCTGATCGTTACGGCCCGCAAGTGCCACGTAATTACCCGCTTTCGCAACACCATCGGCCTGCCGGGACGCATGTCGGTGCGCCTGCAGCCGAATCATCCGACCGACGACGCGCGCGGCATCGCCGCTTCGCTGCTCGACGGCCTCCTGTACGGCGCCGGCGACGCGGTGATCGGCGTCAACCCGGCCTCCGACAGCTTGGCCACCTTGATCGAGCTGATGAAGTCGCTCGACGAAACGATCAGCCGCTTCGCCATCCCGACCCAGTCCTGCGTGCTGACCCATGTCACCAGCCAGATCAGGGCGATCGAGCAAGGCGCACCGCTCGACCTGGTGTTCCAGTCGATCGGCGGCACCGAGAAGACCAACACCTCGTTCGGCGTGACGCTTGCGATTCTCGACGAGGCGCAGGCCGCCGCCCATTCCCTCAAGCGCGGCACGGTCGGCGACAACGTGATGTATTTCGAAACCGGCCAGGGCAGCGCGCTGTCGGCGCAGGCCAACCACGGCGTCGACCAGCAAACCTGCGAGGCACGTGCCTACGCGGTGGCGCGCCGCTACTCGCCACTGCTGATCAACACCGTGGTCGGTTTCATCGGCCCGGAGTACCTGTACGACGGCAAGCAGATCATCCGCGCCGGCCTGGAAGACCATTTTTGCGGCAAGCTGATGGGCCTGCCGATCGGCTGCGATGTCTGCTATACCAACCATGCCGAGGCCGACTCCGACGACATGGACTCCCTGCTGTTGCTGCTGGCCGCCGCCGGCGTCACCTTCGTGATCGCCGTGCCGGGGGCGGATGACGTGATGCTCAATTACCAGAGCCTGTCGTTCCACGACGCCTTGTTCGCCCGCTCGGTGCTGGGCTTGCAGCGCGCGCCGGAGTTCGAGCGCTGGCTGATCGACATGGGTATCACCGCAGAAGACGGGCGCATCATGCCGGTGGCAGCAGGCCATCCGCTATTGACCGGCATCGCGGCGCAGCACCAGTTGCACGGGCCAGGCGGCGGCAACTCGGGCGGCCGCTCATGAGCGACCCGCCCGACCCTGACCATTCCGTGGCTGATCAAGGCAGCGCAGCGCTGGTAGTGCCCGATCCATGGTCGGCACTGCGTGCGCATACGCCGGCCAACATCGCCATCGGCCGCACCGGCCACAGCCTGCCCACGCGCGAGGTGCTGCGCTTCGGCCTGGCCCACGCGCAGGCACGTGACGCGGTGCATATCCCCCTGGATTGTGCGCGACTGATGTCGGAGTTGGCCGCTGCCGGCTGGCCCAGCGTGACCGTGCATAGCGCAGCGGCGGACAGCGGCGGTAGCGCGCGCCAGACCTATCTGTGCCGGCCGGACCTGGGGCGCCGGTTGTCCGAATCCGGGGTGCTGCAATTAGACGCGCTCGCCGCCGCGGGTAACGCAACGCCCGACCTGTGCGTGGTGATCGGCGACGGCCTGTCGCCACTGGCGGTGCAAAGCCATGCACTCCCGCTGCTGGATGCACTGCGCACCCGCTGGCTTGATGCCGGCCGGCATTGGTCGACAACACCGGTGGTGATCGCCACCCAGACCCGGGTTGCGCTTGGCGACGAGATCGCGGAACGCCTGCGCGCGCGCATGGTGCTGGTACTGATCGGCGAACGCCCGGGTTTGAGCTCTCCCGACAGCCTGGGCGTCTATGCCACCTGGGCACCTCGCGTGGGCCGCAGCGACGCCGAACGCAACTGCATCTCGAATGTGCGCGCGGAGGGCCTGTCCTATCCGGCGGCGGCGTTCAAGCTGGCCTGGTTGATCGACGAGGCGTTTCGCCGCGCACTCACGGGCGTGGCCCTGAAGGATGAGAGCGACCTGGTGGCGATCAATGCGACCAGCGGGTTGTCAGGCGAAAGGCTTGGCCCACCCCGCACCGCTCGATAGTCGCGCAGGCTTGCGCCACCCTCACCAAGGCAGGCGTGTACCGTCATAAGCGTAGAAGCGGCCGCTGTCCTGCGGCGTGAGCCCGTCGATCACGTGCAGCAGGTCGCGCGCTACCTCCAGAGGCGTGCGCCCGATCTCGGCGCCACGAAAGGGCGCCGACAGGGCCGAATCGACCGTGCCCGGATGCAGCGCCACCAGTACAGCCTTGGGCCGGGTGCGCTTGACTTCGATGGCCGCGGTTTTCAAGAGCATGTTGAGCGCGGCCTTGGACGCGCGATAGCTGTACCACCCGCCCAGGCGGTTGTCTTCGATACTGCCCACCTTGGCCGAGAGCACTGCCAACACGCCTCGCTGGCTATCCAGCAGCCCCGAAAAATGACGCAGCACCATGGCCGGGCCGAATGCATTGACGCGAAAGGTCTCGAACATCTGGTCGTAGCTGAGACTCGCCAGCCGCTTCTCCGGCATGAAGCGCGGTGTATGCAACAGACCTGCGGCATTGATGATCAGATGGTACGGTGCCCGGTCCGCGAGGCCGGCTGCCGCTGCGGCGATGCTTTTCTCGTCGGCGAAATCGATCGCCGGTTGCGAACGCCGATTAAGGCCGTCAACGCCGGCGCACGCGGCATGTCCATCGAGTAACGCAGTGAAGGCAGCGCCAATCGCCCCCGAGGAGCCGATGACCAGGGCGCGAAATCCCGGTGGAAACGAATTCATCATCACCACCCGACCGAATGCCTCATGTGGCCGTCAGGTGCAGGCCGAAATCGAGCTCGACGATGGCGCCGGTCATCATCGCCGCGCTCGACACCAGCCAGTGAATGGTCTCGGCGACTTCATCAGGATGACCGATGCGCTTCAAGGGCGACACCGCGATCTGGCGCGCGCGACGTTCGGCGAACGATTGCGGCGCCAGGCGCTCGACCAAGCCCGGTGATCAGGATTGCGCGTCGCGGGGTGTCTGTTTGAGCGGTCATGGTTGCCTGCTTCGGAGTTTCAGTGCGGCACAAGAATCTTGGCGCGGCCTCTTAAGTTTAGCGCGCCGAGCGGTATGCACGAGGCCACCCGCAGCGCGACGGCGCCAAAGGCGCATACTGCCAGCACCGATTACCCCTCCATTCCTGCCACGCGGGCATCAGGCCCGCATCGATGCCGGGCTACCAGACCAAACAGGAAAACATCGCCATTGTCGGCGCGAATGATTTGATCATTCGATCGCTGCTCGATGCGCAGCAGTTTTCGGACGCCGACGGCGCCGCCGACGAGATGGGAATTTCCTCGGCTGCATGGCCGATGTTCGGCCTGCTGTGGCCGTCCGGCGCCCACCTGGCGGCGCGGATGGCGGCGCGCATCCTGGTGCCCGACGAGCGCGTGCTGGAGATCGGTTGCGGCCTGGCGCTGGCCAGCCTGGTGGCGCATCGGCGCGGCATCGATGTCACCGCCTGCGACTGGCATCCGCTGGCCGAGGGCTTCCTGCTCGAGAACCTGCGCCTGAACCATCTGCTGCCGATGAAATACGGCCTTGGCCGCTGGAGCGATGAAAGTACACCGGCAGGCCGCACGCACGCTGGCGGCAATCTGGCGGGGCAGCGCTTCGACCTCCTGATCGGCAGCGACCTGCTCTACGAACGTGATGCGGACGGCTCGCTGGCAGGCTTCATCGGCCGCCATGCGGCGCCGGTCGCGGAAGTCTGGATCGTCGATCCGGAGCGCGGCAACCGAGCTGCGTTCAGCAGGCGCATGCTGGCGCTGGGCTTTGCGCTGGTGGAAGAACGGCTGGACCAGGTGGCCACGCTGACCGCGCTGGCCTATCGTGGGCGGCTGTTGACGTACCGGCGTTGAACGCGTCTTTCGGTGCCGGTAGCCCCCGGTTTGACCGCGACGACGCTGCCGGAGATACTTGCCGCAATGCTTGACCACTTCCAACCGATGCCAGGACCGATCATGCGCAAACGCTCAACCGTTATTTCCCGCTTTTCGCTCGGCGCCGCGCTCTCCCTTTGCGCAGCCGCTTCGTGGTCGATGGTCAGCGCGGAAGACATGAAGCTGATCGAGGCCGCCGGCTGCGACGAAATCATCAGGGAATACCGCAATTTTTCCCTGGCGGAGAAACAAGTCGCCGAGGAAATCCGCCAGACCAGCAACAGCACCACGGCGACCAACGTGATCGGCGTGGCCACCATGGCCGCCCTGGGCATCGGGTTTTTCAGCTGGAACGACCAGGTCGACGCCCGTACCAACCTGGCCGAACTGACCGCTTATCGCGAAGCGATTGCGGCGGAAGGCAAAAAGAAAAACTGCGCCTTGCCGGCGTCCTGAGCACGGCCGGGCGTTGATCGGCCAGCGCTTTTCACCACCGGAGCCAACCATGCGAGCCACCACACGACGGTCGTTGTTGAGCGCAATCGGCGCCAGCGCGCTGGCCATGCTGGCGCCGCGCCC
>JANPGJ010000401.1:0-12048 GCA_031423955.1 Burkholderiales bacterium | reverse complement strand
CTTGGCCTGGATTGCGCCGCCAGCGAGTTTTACAAGGATGGCAAATACCACCTCGAAGGCGACGGCCTGGTGCTGTCGGCCGGCCAGTTCACGGATTACCTGGCCAGCTGGTGTGACAAGTACCCGATCATCTCGATCGTGGACGGCTTGGCCTAAAACGACTGGGATGGCTGGAAGCTCCTGACCGACCGCCTTGGCAAGAAAGTGCAGATCGTCGGGGATGACCTGTTCGTCACCAACCCGAAGATCCTGCGCGAAGGCATCAATCGCGGCATCGCCAATTCTATCCTGATCAAGGTCAACCAGATCGGCACTCTGACCGAGACCTTTGCCGCGATCGAAATGGCCAAGCGCGCCGGTTATACCGCGGTGGTGTCGCATCGCTCGGGCGAAACCGAGGACTCGACGATCGCCGATATCGCTGTCGGCACCAATGCGCTGCAGATCAAGACCGGCTCGATGAGCCGCAGCGATCGCACCGCCAAGTACAACCAGTTGTTGCGCATCGAGGAAGATCTGGGTGACATCGCCAGCTATCCGGGCCGCGCTGCGTTCTACAACCTGCGCTAAGGTTCGGCGCACCGCCGCTATCACTTTCCTGGCGTCATGGAACGCACTCTCACCATCGTGTTCGCAGGGCTGATTCTGCTGCTGCAGTATCCGCTTTGGCTGGGCAAGGGTGGCTGGGTGCGGGTGTGGGATCTCGACCGCCAGGTGACTGCGCAAAAGAAGGTCAACGATGACCTGACGCGGCGCAACAGCGGACTCGATGCCGAGGTGCGGGACTTGAAGAACGGCCTCGGCGCCATCGAAGAGCGCGCGCGCTTCGAACTCGGCATGATCAGGGAAGACGAGATTTTCTTCCAGGTACTGGAGGGTCCGGTGCCGGTCGCCCGGCCACCGGCGCCCAAGTGAACCATTTGGCGGGCCTGATCTGCCCGCCTGAGGTTGTCAAGCCAGCATTGACATAGCTGCGTCGTTGCGATGGGCGCCAGCGCGTGCGTGCCGATTTCGTGGGAAAACGGGAAAGCGGCGTGGGACAATGAGCAATGCGTCTGCCCTGCGTGCCTGTTGTTGCCGATCAATTGTCAGTGACTCTTGTTCTTGCGGGTTCGCAACGGCAGGTTGATGTGGTGTTGGCCTTCACAATCGCGCCCGCGGAAGGTTCCGGGCCCTTTGTCCTGATTGCCTGACATGCGCGTTCCCGCTGATCGCCAGGAGGAGGCCGACGCCGCGCCGCCGTCGCACGCCGAGTCGCAGTCGGCGCTGGCGCCGCTGGCCAACCCGGTATTTCGCGTGCTGTGGATGGTGTGGCTGGCGGCGAATGTCAGCATGTGGATGAACGATGTCGCGGCTGCCTGGCTGATGACGTCGTTGACCACCAAGCCGATCTGGGTGGCGCTGGTGGCAAGCGCGGCGACCTTGCCGGTGTTCCTGCTGGGACTGCCCAGCGGCGCGCTGGCGGACATCCTTGACCGCAAGCGCTACTTGCTGATGACCCAACTCTGGGTGGCCGCGGTGGCGGGCCTGCTGTGTCTGGCCACGGCGGCCAGGCTGATGTCGCCGCCGCTGTTGCTGGCGCTGATGTTCGCCAATGGCGTCGGCCTGGCGATGCGCTGGCCGGTGTTCTCCGCCATCATTCCCGAGTTGGTGCCGCGCGCGCAGTTGCCGGCCGCGCTGGCCCTGACCGGCGTGTCGATGAACGCATCGCGAATCCTCGGGCCACTGACCGCCGGCGCGGTCATTGCCGCTGCCGGCAGCGAGTGGGTGTTCGTGCTCAACGCACTGCTCTGCCTCGGTTCGGCGGTCCTGATCATGCGCTGGAAGCGCGTCCATGTGCCGAGCCCCTATGGTCGCGAGCCGCTGCTGTCGGCCATGCGTGTGGGTCTGCAGTTTGTCGGCCAGTCGAGCCGGCTCAAGGCTGTCTATGTACGCATCGCCATCTTTTTCTTCCACTCCACCGCGCTGATCGCCCTGCTGCCTCTGGTGGCGCGCGACATGCACGGCGGCAGTGCGGCGACCTACACACTGCTGCTCGCATCGATGGGTGCGGGCGCGATTGCCGCGGCATTGTTCCTGCCGCGTTTGCGGCGGGCGTTTTCGCGTGATGGCCTGGTGCTGGCCGGTGCGGCGCTGCAGGCGAGTGCAACCGCGGTGGTGGCATTCGCGCCCAACGTCTTTGTAGCGGTGCCGGCGATGTTCATTGGCGGCGTGGCCTGGATTTCAACGGTCAATTCGCTCAGCGTGTCGGCGCAGTTCGCACTGCCGGACTGGGTACGCGCGCGCGGCATGTCGATCTACCAGATGGCGATCATGGGCGGCAGTGCCCTCGGCGCGGCGGTCTGGGGCCAGGTGGCGACCGTAGCCTCGGTGCAGTCGAGCCTGGGCCTGGCGGCTGCCAGCGGCGCCCTCTGCATGCTGGCCGCAAGCGTGCTGGTGGTCGATCGCAGCATCGAGGAGGACATGTCGCCGTCGAGCCTGCTCAAGGCGCCGGTGGCGCCGGCGCCGCCGGAAGAAGGCCATATCGTGGTCGACATCGAATATCGCATCGACCCGGCGCGCGCCGCTGAATTCCGCGCGCTGATGCAGGAAAGCCGGCGCAGCCGCATGCGCCAGGGTGCGCTCGGCTGGAACCTGCTGCGCGAAGTGTCGGATCCCGGGCGCTTCGTCGAGCAGATCATCGATGAATCGTGGACCGAGCACTTGCGTCGCTTCGACCGGGTGGCGGCAGCCGACATCGTGCTGCGCGATCGCAAGCTCGCATTTCATATCGGCGATTCGCCACCGGTGATCACGCGGCGGGTGATCGATCCGGCCGGGCGTGCCTAGACGATCGACGCCGGCATGCGTGCCGACTTTGCGTCGTTCATTCCGCAGCGGGCAACAAGCGCCCGCTTGCCAGCAACAGCAGGGTCCGCGCGGCCAGGAAGGCGACGACCAGACTCACCGTCAGCACCGCGGCAAGCGCCACCTCGGGCAGCCAGTTGCCGCGCCGTACCGCCTCGACAATCGCACTTGCGAGCGCAGCCAGCGGGAACGAGAACGACCAGAATCCGGCCGAGAACGGGACCGCGGTCCAGCTGCGCCAGCGGCTCAACACCGCCAGCAGGGGCGCACAGGCGATGCCCACGCATAGCAGCACCACCTCGACCGGCAATCCCGGCCACATGCTTGCGACCATCAGCGAACCGATCGCCGCCGGCGAGATTTCGATGCCGACGTTGGCGCGCAGGGCAGGTGGCAATGGAGCGGCAAACAGGCCCCTGAGTACGCGCGTCTCCAGCAGAAACCAGGCGCCACCGCCTAGGCCTGCAAGCAGTGCCGCGAGGCCGGGCAGGTCGAGCGCGTTGAGGGTCAGGGCGCCGACAAAGGCGCTGCCCAGGGCCGGCAGGTAAAGTGCCGGCGTGATCATTTCGCGGGCAATCTCTCCGCTCGAAACGCGGGTGACCAACCGCCAGGCCATTGCAAACGCCAGCAACAAGGTGATCAGTGTCAGCGCAAGCCAGATGATGGCCAATCCCGGTACGATCGGTGCGACCGTGGCGATTGCCAACAGCAGTGTCATCGGCGCCAGCGCCAGCAGTGCGCCCTGCACCGGATGCTGCCACTGTTGCCGCACCAGTTGGAAATGCAATGCGGTCTTGAACAGCCACAGCATGAGCAGCAACATGAACATGCAGAAAGCGATACCGAACAGGTAGAGCGATACCGGGTTGCCGATCGTGATGCCAAGTGGCACCAGGCGCTGCCACGCACCGGCCAGTCCGATGAGCCCGAACGGAATCGCGAACAGCCCGGGCGGCAGGCGCGCCAGCCAGGAAAGTTCGGCGCGGCGCATTGTGGCGGGGCGCTGGCTCATGTGATGGCTGCGTACGAAGGGTGCCGCGGCGTTTCCATCTGATGCGGGCGTGGCGACACCGTCCACGCGTTGGCGGGCGCGGGACTCATTCAGGCTCCACCCCGGCGGCCTTGAGGATCTTTCCCATCAAGGGAGATTCGGCCCTGATGGTCTCGGTGACCCGGGCGGGTGTGCCGTGCGCAGTGGCGACTCCCAGCTTCGCATAGGTCTCGCGCAAGTCGGGCAGCGTCATGATCTTCGCCAGGTCGCTGTTGATGCGGTTGATGATCTCGGGCGGCGTGCCCTTCGGCGCAACCAGGGCCCACCAGACGCTTGCATCAAAGCCCGGCACGCCGGCTTCAATCATGGTCGGGACTTCGGGCAAGGCCGCAGAGCGCTGTGGCCCGGTCACCGCCAGCGGCCGCAATTTTCCGGCCTTGATCTGCGGCATCACCGGGACCATGTCGGAAAACACGATCTGGATTTGCCCGGCCACCAGGTCGGTGACCGCCTGGATGGTCCCCTTGTACGGGATGTGCACCATGTTCACCCCGACCGCGCTCTTGTACATCTCGCCGCTGATGTGCGACTGGATGCCCTTGCCGCCGGAGCCGAAATTGAGCTGGCCGGGTTTGTTCTTCAACAGGGCGGTCAATTCCGCCACCGTGTTGGCGGCAATCGAAGGGTGCACCACCAGCACCTGGCCGGCAGCGGCGACCATCGAAATCGGCGCAAAATCATTGAGCGGGTCGAAACCGAGCCGCTTATAAAGGAAGGGATTGGTGACCACCGAGCTGCTGTTCGACAGCAACAGGGTATAGCCGTCGGCCGGACTCTTGGCCGCGAGTTCGTGACCGATATTGCCGCCGGCGCCGGGCCGGTTTTCCACCGCGACCGGTTGCCCCAGCGTTTCGGTCAGCTTCTGCGCCAGCAGGCGCGCCAGCACGTCACTGGTGCCACCGGGCGGGAATGGCGCGATGAGCTTGAGCGGGCGGGTCGGGTAAGTGGTCTGGGCTGCCACCGGCGCAAGTGCCGAGGTGCCTGCAAGAGTGATGGCGAGCGCCGCTCGAACGAGGAAAAGGCGTTTGGCTTCAGGCATTGCGGAACTCCGATGTTTTTTTGTATCGGTGGTCGAAAATCGCTGCGAAATTGATTTGCATGCGGAAAGATTACGCGGTGCTGCCGCCGGCTGCCGGCCACGGGCGCTCAGGTTCCGCGGCGTGCGGCGGGTGGCAACGGAAGTGCGGTCTGGTACTTCACCTGTTTCAATGCGAAACTCGAGCGAATGTTCGCGATGCCGGCAATCTTGGTCAGGTGGTCGACAATGAAACGTTCCAATGCCTGGATATCCGGCACCACCACACGCAGCAGGTAGTCCGAGTCACCGGTCATCAGGTAGCACTCCATCACCTCGGGACGCTGCTGGATTGCGCTTTCAAAGCTGCCGAGCTGTTTCTCCACCTGCTTTTCGAGGGTCACCTGGATGAACACGCTGACCGTCAAGCCGACCTTGAGAGGGTCGAGCAAGGTCACGTAGCGGCTGATGTAGCCACCGGCTTCGAGTTCGCGCACCCGCGCCAGGCATGGCGACGGCGACAGGTGGACGCTTTCGGCCAGTTTCACGTTGGATATCCGCGCGTCGCCCTGCAGGCGGTCGAGAATGTTCCAGTCGATGGAGTCCAGAGTCAAATTCGGCATAAATGCATTGCAATGAGGTTCAGCGCAGAATTTTATGCTGAATCGAGCAGCAATATTGATTCGCTTCGGCAGAAACCGCAGCGCGGCCGGCAGTAGCATCGGTGCATCGTCATTGATTGAAGACCTTTGCGTTCATGACCGACCATTCCGAAATCAGCGCCTTGTTGCAAGGGGCGATCGCCGCCGACCTCGATCCGGTCGAAACCCGCGAGTGGCTCGATGCGCTGGGCGAGGTGCTTGTGCGTGAAGGCGAAGGGCGCGCCAAATATCTGCTCAAGCGCCTGACCGAGGCTGCGCGCGGCATGGGGGTGGACGTTGCGCGCGGCCTAACGACGCCTTATCGCAACACCATTCCGCTGGAAAAGCAGGCGCCGTTCCCCGGCGACCTTGGTATCGAGAACCGGATCACCGCGATCGTGCGCTGGAATGCGCTGGCGATGGTGGTGCGCGCCAATCGCGCCTCGGCGGAACTGGGCGGCCACATCGCCAGTTACGCCTCGGCAGCCGACCTGTTCGAGGTCGGCTTCAATCATTTTTTTCACGGCAACGATGCCGCCGCCGGTGGCGATCTGGTGTTCTTTCAGCCGCATTCGGCGCCCGGCGTGTATGCACGTGCTTTTCTCGAGGGCCGCCTGGCTGAAGAGCAATTGGCCAACTATCGGCGTGAACTGGGCGCCGCTGGCGGCCTTTCATCGTATCCGCACCCATGGCTGATGCCGGACTTCTGGCAGTTTCCCACCGGCTCGATGGGGCTCGGTCCGATTCAGGCGATTTATCAGGCGCGCTTCATGCGCTACCTGGAACATCGCTGCATCGTGGCGGCCGGCGAACGCAAGGTGTGGGCTTTTGTCGGCGACGGCGAAATGGACGAGCCTGAATCCCTGGCGGCGCTGTCGCTGGCGGCGCGCGAGGGACTCGACAACCTGGTGTTCGTGGTCAACTGCAACCTGCAGCGCCTCGACGGTCCGGTGCGCGGCAATGGCTCGGTGATCCAGGAACTCGAGGGGCTGTTCGCCGGCGCCGGCTGGAATGTGATCAAGCTGCTGTGGGGTTCCAATTGGGACGCGCTGTTTGCCCGCGATCATGCCGGCGCCCTGGTGCAGCGCCTGCACGAAACGGTCGACGGCGAGTTCCAGAAATATTCGGCGACCGACGGCAAGTTCAATCGCGAGCACTTTTTCAACAAGTATCCCGAAGTGCGGGCCCTGGTGGCCCACATGAGCGATGCCGACATCGACGAACTCAAGCGCGGCGGCCATGACCCGGTGAAGATCCACGCAGCCTATCACGCCGCCGCCAACCATCGCGGCACGCCGACGGTGATCCTGGCGAAGACCATGAAGGGATTCGGCATGGGCTCGGCGGGCCAGGCGAAGATGTCCACCCACCAGCAAAAGAAACTTGACGATGCGGCGCTGCTGGCGTTTCGCGACCGTTTCGCGCTGCCCTTGTCCGACGAGGATGTGCGGGCGGTGAGTTTTTACCGGCCGCGCGCCGACAGCGCCGAGATGAAATATCTCGCAGCGCGGCGCGCCAGCCTCGGCGGCCCGCTGCCGGCACGACGCAGCGGCAGCGCGACCTTGGCGGTGCCGGCCGCGAGCATGTTTGCGAAATTTGCATTTGAACCGGCCGCCGGCCAGGCCGGCGATGGCGGTGCGGCCGCGCAGGCCTCCGACATGTCATCGACCATGGCCTTCGTGCGCATGCTGACCAATCTGGTGCGCGACAAATCGCTCGGTCGCAACGTGGTGCCGATCGTTGCCGACGAGGCGCGCACCTTCGGCATGCAGGCGATGTTCCGCCAAATCGGCATCTACTCGCCGAACGGCCAGGCTTATGAGCCGGAGGATGCCGACGAACTGTTGTATTACAAGGAGGCACGCGACGGCCAGATTCTCGAGGAAGGCATTACCGAAGCCGGCGCGCTGTCATCCTGGATTGCGGCAGCGACCAGTTACGCCAACCATGGCGTACCGATGTTGCCGTTCTACATCTACTACTCGATGTTCGGCTTTCAGCGGGTTGCCGACCTGATCTGGGCGGCGGCGGATCAGCGCTCGCGCGGCTTCCTGATCGGCGCCACCTCCGGGCGCACCACGCTGGCCGGCGAGGGCCTGCAGCACCAGGACGGCAGCAGCCATCTGGTGGCATCGACGGTGCCGAACTGCCGGTCCTACGATCCGTGCTTTGCTTATGAGGTGGCGGTGCTGGTCGAGGAAGGCATGCATGCGATGCTCGAGCGCGGCGAGGATGTGTTCTATTACCTGACCGTGACCAACGAGAACCACGCGCAGGCAGGGTTCGACCCGGCCTGTCGTGAAGGCATCGTGCGCGGCATGTACCGCGTGCGCGCTGCTTGGGGCGGGAAGGCTGCGCTGCGATTGCTGGGCAGCGGCGCGATCCTGCCGGAGGTATTGGCCGCGGCCGACCTGCTGCAGGCTGATTTCGGCATTGCGGCGGACGTTTTCTCGGTGACCAGTTACTCGCAATTGCAGCGCGATGGGATGGCCGCCGAGCGGGCGCGGGTGCGCGCAATGATCGCAGGTGGTGCGGCCATGCCGGCCGTGTCCTGGGTCGAACGCTGCCTGGGCGACTCAAGGGCGCCGGTGATTGCGGTGACTGACTATGTGCGCGCGGTTCCCGAATTGATTCGCGCGCAGGTTGCGGCACGCCTTGTGACTCTCGGCACCGACGGTTTCGGACGCAGCGATACGCGGGCGGCATTGCGGGCATTTTTCGAGATCGATCGGTTTCATGTCGTGGTGCAGGCCTTGGTCGCGCTCGCCGCCGACGGCGTGGTGCCGGCGGCGCGGGTTGGCGAGGCCGCGGTCAGGTATCGTTTGTCCATACCCGACGCAGCACCCTGGCTGCGCTAGTTCCGGAATCGGCGTCCTGGCTGGGCGCCGGTTCGAGTGTCGGCATTTGAGTGCCGGCAGACTGGTTCGGTCCGGACTTTCCGGGCTAGAATATCAATGCTTTGGTTTCCCACCCACTTTCTGTTTCTAGCTCAATGCAACCCACACGCCGAGAAGACTTGCGCCTGATCACCGGTCAGGGGCGCTATGCCTCCGACTGGAACCTGCCGGGGCAGTTGTATGCCGCCGTACTGCGTTCGCCGCTGGCCGCCGCCCGCATCGTTCGCATCGATACCGGCCCCGCACTTGCCGCGCCCGGCGTGCGTGCGGTGCTCACTTATGCCGACGCCGAGCGAGCCGGTTTCAAGGCCATCGTCGGCGGCGTGGCGCTGAAGGACAAGCACGGCGAACCGATGAAAAAGCCGTTTTACCCGGTACTGGCCAAGGACCGGGTGGCATATGT
Organism: Burkholderiales bacterium; assembly: GCA_031423955.1. Lineage (GTDB taxonomy): Bacteria > Pseudomonadota > Gammaproteobacteria > Burkholderiales > JAEUOS01 > JAEUOS01. The sequence continues at coordinate 3,194 of JANPGJ010000401.1, read as the reverse complement.
CGGGCAGGCGGTTGCGTTCATCGTCGCCGACAGCGCGATCGAAGCGCAAGACGCCTGCGAGTTGGTCGAGGTCGAATATGCCGACTTGCCGGCGGTGGTGACCTATGAGGATGCGGTGGCTGCCGGCGCCCCGCTGGTCCATGAAGAGATCGCGGGCAACCTCGCCTACGTGCATGAGCACGGCGACGAAGCCGCGACCGCCGCTGCGTTCGCGCGGGCGCGACATGTCACCCGGCTAATGGTCGACAGCCAGCGCCTGGTGTGCAATCCAATGGAGCCGCGCGCCTGCCTGGCAGCCTATGATGCCGCTGCCGAGCGCTACACCCTGCATGCGCCCTCGCAAGGCCTGATCGGCGCGCGCAGCCACATCGAGCAGATCACCGGCTTGCCGGCCAAGAGTGTCGACCTGATCGTCGAGGATGTCGGTGGCAGCTTCGGCATTCGCGGCACGCCGTATCCCGAATATTTCATGTCGATGCTGGCGGCCAAGACCTTGGGGCGGCCGGTCAAGTGGACCGGTTCGCGCAGCGACACGTTCCTGTCCGACTATCACGGTCGCGCATTGACCTTGACCGGTGAAGTGGCGATGGACGAGGCCGGCAATTTCCTGGCCTTTCGCTGGACCGACACCATCGACCTCGGTGCCTATGCCGGTCCGTTCGGCGCCTTCATCGGCACCCAGAACGTCTCGGTCACTTCGCACGGTGTGTACCGGGTACCGGCGGTGTATGTTCGTTCCAGCCTGGCCTATACCAACACCACGCCAATCTCCGCCTATCGCGGCGCGGGCCGGCCCGACATCGCCTATGCAATCGAACGCCTGGTCGACCAGGCTGCCTTCGAGCATGGCTTTGACCCGGTCCTGCTGCGCCAGCGCAATTTCATTCTGCCGAGCCAGATGCCGTACAAGACGGCGACCGGTCCGACCTACGACTGCGGCGATTTTCCGGCCGTGCTGACGCATGCGCTGAAGTCGGCCGACTGGGCCGGGTTCGCGGCGCGCCGCGCGCAGAGCGCGGCACGCGGCAAATTGCGTGGTTTCGGCTTTGCGTCCTATCTCGAAGCCGCGGCTGCCGGTGTGTTCAACAAGGATCAGACCCTGGCGCGCGTGGGCGGCGACGGCAGCATCACCATCCACTGCATGGCAGGTGGGTCGGGCCAGGGCCACGAGACCACCTTTGTCACGATTTTCGCGGGTGAACTGGGAATTTCCCCTGACGCGGTGCATTACCGGGCGAGTGATCCGAAATACGATCGCCTGGTCGGCAATGGCACCGGTGGTTCGCGCACAGCGGCCGGGCAGGGCAGTGCATTCAAGCTGCTGGCGCAGGCACTGGTGGCGAAGGCCAGGCCACTTGCCGCCGCTGAACTTGGCGTGGCTGAAGTCGCTTTTGCCAATGGTGCGTTCAGCGCAGGCGGCAAGTCGATCACCGTGCGCGACCTGGCGCGCAAACTGCCGATCGGCGCTGACGGCGTGCATCCGCTGGACTGCGAGGCCGAAGGCTCATCAGGGATGACCTTTCCCAACGGCTGCCATGTTGCCGAAGTCGAGATCGATCCCGAGACCGGTGTTACCGACGTATTGCGTTATACCGCGGTCGACGACCTTGGCACGGTCCTGCAACCGATGCTGGTCGAAGGGCAGGTCCATGGCGGTGTGGTGCAGGGCTGGGGCCAGGTGTTTGGCGAGCATGCGGTCTACGATCGCCAGTCCGGCCAGTTCCTGACCGCCAGCTTCATGGATTACGCGATGCCGCGCGCCGATTGGCTCAAGGGCAGCTTTATCCGCGAGTCGCACCCGGTGCCGACGGCGACCAACCTGATGGGCGCAAAAGGGGTTGGCGAGTCCGGCTGCTCCGGCTCGCTGCCGGCGCTGATGAACGCGTTGATGAATGCGGTGCGCCCGGCTGGCGTTGCCGATTTGCAAATGCCGGTGACGCCCGTGGTGTTGTGGCGTTTGCTCAAGGATGCCGCGCGCAAGGCGGCCTGACCGATTTTCGAGGAGAGACGATGTACGCATTCGAATACCTGCGCGCGAACACGCTGGCCGAAGCCGGCGCCCTGTTGGCCAAGAATCCCGAAGCCAAGTTGCTGGCCGGTGGGCAAACCTTCATCCCGACCCTCAAGGCACGCCTGGCGCAGCCTTCGCACTTGATAGACCTGGCGGGCATCAAGGAGCTTTCCGGCATCAGCGTCGCTGCCGGCGCGGTGACCATCGGCGCACTGACCAGGCATGTCGACGTCGCCAATTCCGCGGACGTGAAGAAGGCGATCCCGGCATTGGCTGCACTGGCGCTGGAAATCGGCGACCAGCAGGTGCGCAATCGCGGCACCATCGGCGGGTCGGTTGCCAACAACGACCCGGCCGCCGACTATCCGGCAGCGGTTCTGGGCTTGAACGCGACGATCATCACCACCAAGCGCGAAATCGCGGCCGATGATTTTTTCCAGGGCATGTTCACCACCGCGCTGGGCGAACGCGAGATCATCAAGGCGATCCGCTTCGCGTTGCCCAAGCGTGCGGCCTATTCGAAGTTTCATCATCCGGCGTCGGGTTACGCGATGGCGGCCTCGTTTGTCGCCGAGACCGCCGGCGGCGTGCGGGTGGCGATCACCGGCGCCGGCGCAGCCGGTGTGTTTCGCTGGAAAGATGCCGAAGCCGCGCTTGGCAAGAGCTTTTCGGCAAGCGCGATCGACGGCCTGAAAATCGATGACGGCGGCTGCATCGCCGACCTGCATGCCGGCGCCGACTATCGCGCCCACTTGGCGGCCGTGATGACCAAACGCGCCATCCAGAAAATCACCGGCTGACAGCCCCAGGATCCGAGTCCACGCCATGACCAAAATCACTTTCACCATCAACGGCAAGCAGGTTTCCACCCAGGCCGAAGGCCGCACCCTCCTGGTTGACCTGATTCGCGACGAATTGAAACTCACCGGCACCCACGTTGGCTGCGATACCAGCCAGTGCGGTTGCTGCACCATCGAACTCAACGGCAGCATGGTCAAGTCGTGCGCGATGCTCGCCGCGCAGGCCGATGGCGCCGACATCGTCACCATCGAGGGCCTCGCCAATGGCGACAAGCTGCATCCGGTGCAGCAAGCGTTCACCGAATGCCACGGGCTGCAATGCGGCTTCTGCACGCCCGGCATGGTGATGACCGCCACCTGCCTGCTGCGCGAGAACCCGCATC
>JANPGJ010000400.1:0-3479 GCA_031423955.1 Burkholderiales bacterium | reverse complement strand
CAAACCAATGTAACAACATGGGGTGGATTCAAGCGCCGCGCGCGCGGTACGGTCGACGCGGTTGCACTGATAAAGGTCCAGCCCAAGGCTCACGCTGCCGCTGCCTTCCAGCGCGTGCGTCCGCACGGCGCCCTGTATCGTGAAGGGCCGATTCGGGTGCGCGGCATCGCCCAGGAGGGTCACGCGCGCGGCGCACCAGGTGCGGATCGGCTGGCGGTTGTTGATCGCCCGGCGGTAACACTCGTTGTGATCGGCGGCATCGAGGATCGCCTGGATCTTCGGATGCCAGCCGGCATAGTCGACCTTCAATTTCTCCCAGGGCCGGCGCTGGTTGATCGATTCGTATTTTCAGCGACTACCGAGATCGCTCGATCTGTCGCGCTCGCTCGAAATTCAGGGAATTGACAATCCCGCGCTTCGAATCCAATCGAAGCGAGTCGCTTGGCGTGATCAATTGCAGATTGAATTCACTGCGATCACCAAGATCCTTGATCTGTTCGCGTGTCATCGTGTTCATGTGATCCAATGCTTTGCCAACCTCCTCTGCCTGCCGTCCATTGAACGCGCCGCCGCCGAGTTTCCTTACGGCCGCCTCGTAGATACTGCTAACGAGTTTGCATGCGGAATTTTCGGGATTGTCATTGATCACATCCCTGTAAAAGCTTGCATCACATTCCTCTTTTCGTTTGTCGGCCATCTCTGTGAACTGCAACATCGCCGGAGATCGACATGCCGCGAAATTTCCCCGAGTTGCTCCGTTCTTGCAGTCAAGGTATTGGCAGAATTGCTTTCGCTCAACCGAAAAATCACCGCCATCCAGGCATTTTCCGTAGCACAAGTCATGCTTGTTGCACGCCGATTCGATGCGGCACACACCGAAGGGTGTCGGAATGTTGTCGGGTACCAGGAACCGGCTATAAGTGCTGCCACATCCATTTACAGCCTTTCCGGGCCGGATGGCGATACGCTGCTGTGCAATCGCCGTTGCAACCCAGCAAAGCATACATGCCGCAACAAGAGTCTTGAATAGTCGCATCGTTGTCGTGAAGGGAAAGTCCAAGGAATCGCGCTTTCGCGAACCGTGCGGGGTAACCGCCGGATTTATCGGTGGCGGACAGGGAAAAGCAAGGGCCGTGACTCAGGTAGGTTCGCGGACACGCCGGACGAGGACCGTCTGTCCAACTAGAACTTCGTGCTCACGCCAATCTCGAAATAGTCGGACCGTCGTCCTGATGTGAGGCCCTTGACAATGGTCCCCGCGACGTTGATTTTTCTTGAACCTGCATCCACGTCGCTTGCGACCACGAAGGTCGCGCTATTCGCATCCTTAACGCCATCCCTCCGGGTATTCGTGATTTGCCCGGCCAGGGTCCAGGGGCCGCTGAAATATGCGGCCCGTGCTGCAACCGCTAAATTCAATCTGGGCGCGAAAAGCATAGTGGCTTTCCTCTCGGAGATTCAAGTTAGGTCGATGGCCTGGGTAGTCGCCGGGGTCCGCAGTATCAAACAGGCACGGAGTGCGACCTGCACCTAACGTCGCGTGTCGCCGAAACGAGGGTCACGCCGGTGGTGCCGGATAACCAGGATGCGCACAATGTCGCCGTCCAATACGCGAAACAGGATGGTGTACGGGAAGTGCTTGATCAGCACGCGCCGCACTTCATTTTCGACCAGCGGGAATAGCAGTGGATCGCGCGCGATCTGCGCTAGCGCCTGATCAAGACGTTGCACGAATCGAGCTCCAAGGCCGGCGCGCTGCTTGTCGTAGTAACTGGTCGCTTCGCGCACATCCCCCGTCGTGGACGGGTGGAATTCAAGCCTCATTCGCCGGTACGGCCCTGCGTCGCAGGAATTCTTCGTGGGTCAACGCCACGACCTTTCCCGAAGCAAGCTCGCTGTCACGTGCAGTCGCCAGTGCGATGCCTTCACTATCGTTGGTCGGGTTCGCCAACCAGGCAGGGTCATTCTCCAGACTGTCCCAAGCGAGTAGCGCCAAACGCTCGCGATCCGGTGCTGGCAGACCGAGCAATTCAGCCTCAAGGCGGATGGTGGAGCTCATGCGGAAATTATAGCGCGCCACCAGTTTCAGACCACGACCGCTAAATGCCGGCCGCGCCGATCCGCGGCGGGCGCTCGTGCCAGTCGCTGCCCGCGCCCGACGCATGCCACGGCGCAATTTCGTGTATCGGGAATCGCGCGGCACTGGACGGGCATTCGCAATCACAAACTCGTGCTCGTAGGTATTCCTACTTCAATGCGACGCTCAAGGGGTCATAGTTGAACAACCACTCCGCCCGTTCCTTGGCGATGTTGCGCTTGGCGAAGGCCTCGCGCATTTGCGCCGCGTCGGTCATGTGGTACAGCCCGCCATGCTCGGTGGATTCCAGCACTACGCGCGCGGTGCGGTCGACGCGGTTGCGCTGATACAGGTCCAGCCCTGCTGTCACGGAATCGGTGCCTTCGAGCGCGCGCGCCAGCACGGCGCCATCTTCAATCGCCATGCACGCGCCCTGCGCCATGAAAGGCAGGGTCGGATGCGCGGCGTCGCCCAAGAGGGTCACGCGCGCGGTGCTCCAGGTGCGGATCGGCTTGCGGTTGTTGAGCGCCCAGCGGTAACACTCGTTGTGATCGGTGGCATCGATGATGGCCTGGATCTTCGGGTGCCAGCCGGCATAGTCGGCTTTCAATTCCTCCCAGGGCCGGCGCTGCGTATAGGACTCGTCTTCCCAGGCGCTACGCTCGGGGCAGCCCACCCAGTTGAGGAGCTCGCCGCCCCGCAGCCAGTACACCACGCAATGGTTTTTCGGCCCGCACCAGACCTGGCCCACGATTTCCATGATGTCCTCCGGCAGCTTGCTGCGCGGCACGGTCAGGCGCCAGGCCACATAGCCGGTGTAGGTGGCCGGGGTTTCGCCCACGATCTGCGCGCGAATCGCCGACTTGATGCCGTCGGCACCGATCAGCGCCGCGCCGCTCGCGCTTGAGCCATCGGCCAGCTTCAAGGTCACACCATCGGCGTGCTCGCTAAAGCCGGCGGCGCGCGTGTTCAGGGTGATGCAATGCGGGTCCATCGCCATTACCTTGTCAACCAGGATCTTGTGCAGATCGGCGCGATGCAGGTGGTAGTAGGGTGCGCCATGCTGCTTTTCGTGGGCGCCGGCGAACGGAATGGCATGCATCAGCTCGGCGGTATCGAAACGGCGGAACTCGTAGTTCTGCGGCTTGACCGCCACTTTTTCAAGGGCGTCGCGCAGGCCCAGGTCGTAGAGCACCTTGGCCGAGTTGGCGCTTTGTTGCACGCCGGCGCCGATCTCGCCCAGTTGCGGCGCTTGCTCGAACACCCGCACTTTCATGCCACGCTTCATCAGGCAGGCGGCGGCGGCCAGGCCCCCTAAGCCGGCGCCGGCGATCATCACGTCAGGTTGCTTCATTGCACAAGTCCTTGTTGCGTTGGTTAGCGTTCCTGGCGAAGCCCGGAA
>JANPGJ010000399.1:0-6776 GCA_031423955.1 Burkholderiales bacterium | reverse complement strand
CCAGCAGTTCGGGCACGCGGGTCATGCCGCGGCGCTTGGGGTAGCTGTCGTGGCGCCCCTGCAGGGTGATGTTGATCAGCGGATTGGCGATCGCATGGATGCCCGCCTCGGCCATCAACGGCAGCAATTTCGAGACGTAGTAGTTGTCCATCGAGTGCATCGAGGTCAGGTGCGAGCCGGTCACCCTGCCCTGCAGACCGAGTCGCACGGTTTCGGCGGTCAGGGTCTCGATATGGCGCGACAGCGGGTCGTCCGATTCATCGCAGTGCATGTCGACCCGCAAGCCTTGTTCGGCCGCCAGTTCGCACAGCAGCCTGACACTGCGTGCGCCATCAGCCATGGTGCGCTCGAAATGCGGGATGCCGCCGACCACCTCGACACCCTTGTTGAGGGCGCGTTTCAGGTTGTCCAGCGCGCCGGCAGTGCGCAGCACGCCATCCTGCGGAAATGCCACCAGCTGCAAGTCGATGTACGGCGCGACCCGGCGCCTGACCTCCAGCAGGGCATCGACCGCCAGCAGGCGCGGGTCGCAGACATCGACATGCGAGCGTATTGCCAACAGGCCGCGGCCGACCGCCCAGTCGCAATAGGCCAGTGCCCGTTCGACCAGCGCGTCGTACGTCAACTGCGGCTTGAGTTCGCTCCACAGGGCGATGCCTTCGAGCAGGGTGCCGCTCTGGTTGACCCGCGGCATGCCGTAGCTCAGGGTGGCATCCATGTGGAAATGCGCGTCGACGAACGGCGGGCTGACCAGTTGCCCGCCGGCATCAAGTAGCCGGTGCGCCGGCGCATCCAGGCCGGCAGTCACCTCGACAAAACGGCCATCGCAGACGGCAAGCGACATCCCGGATCGCCCGTCCGGCAGCGATGCGTTGGTAACCAGCAGATCGAGCATCGGGCACCCCGCGCAGCTTGCTTTGATTGAGCCTTGAGCATAAGCTGGATTGCACCCACATGCAAAATTTGCACCACCGATCCGATTCACGGTAATGCTTCGGGGTCGCAGACCGACCAATCATTTTTCAAAACGAGAGCCGCCATGACCGAACAATTCGACGCCATCATCATCGGGGCCGGCCAGGCCGGTCCGGCCCTGGCCGTACGCTGCGGCAAGCAAGGCCTGAAAACCGCGATCGTCGAACGGCAGCGCTTTGGCGGCACCTGCGTCAACAATGGCTGCGTGCCAACCAAGACCCTGGTCGCCAGCGCGCGTGCCGCCCATGTCGCGCGACGCGGCGCCGATTTCGGTGTGATGCTCGATGGCGCGCTCACGATCGACATGGCGCGGGTCAAGGCGCGCAAGGATGCAATCGTCGCGCAGTCGCGCGATGGGGTGCGCACCTGGCTCGACGGCGCCAGCAATGTGACCGTGCTGGAGGGTCATGCGGCATTCTGCGCGCCACAACAGGTGCGGGTCGGCGACCGCGTACTGGAGGCGCCGCGCATCTTCATCAATGTCGGCGGTCGCGCCGCGATACCGGACCTGCCCGGGGTCGGCCGGGTGCCCACCCTCAACAATGAACGCATCATGCATCTGCAGCAGGTGCCTGAACATCTGCTGATCATCGGCGGCAGCTACATCGGCCTGGAATTCGCGCAGATCTATCGCCGCTTTGGCGCGCGCGTGACCGTCGTCGAGACCGGGCCGCGCATCATCGGGCGCGAAGATCATGACGTGTCGGACGCGATTCGCGCGATCCTTGAAGGCGAAGGGATTGAATTTTGTCTCGATGCGGGCAGCCTGGCGCTGGAACAACGGCCAGGTGGCGTCGCGCTCAGGCTTGATCGCGCCGGCATCACCTCGACGATCGAGGCTTCACAGGTGTTGCTGGCCACCGGACGGGTGCCCAATACCCACGACCTGGGGCTGGCGGCAGCGGGGATCGAGACCGACGCCCGTGGCTTCATCAAGGTCGATGAGCAACTGGCCACCAGTGCGCCGGGCGTCTATGCCCTCGGCGATTGCAATGGCCGCGGCGCGTTCACCCACACCAGCTGGAACGACTATGAAATCGTCGCCGCAAACCTGTTTGACCAAGGTACGCGCAAGGTCAGTGATCGCATCACCGCCTACGCCCTGTTTGTCGATCCGCCGCTGGGTCGGGTCGGCATGACCGAGGCGCAGGTGCGCGCCAGCGGGCGCCCCGCGCTGGTGGCGAAAATGCCGATGGCCCGCGTCGGCCGGGCCCGCGAAATGGGCGAAACGGCAGGATTCATGAAGGTCGCGGTCGACGCGGAAACCCGGCGGATTCTCGGCGCGGCGATCCTCGGCGTGCATGGTGACGAGGTGATCCATGCCTTGCTTGAAGTGATGGTGGCGCAACAGCCTTACACCCTGCTCGCACGCGGTGTGCACATCCATCCCACCGTATCGGAGTTGTTGCCGACCCTGCTTGAAGGCTTGAGGCCGATGGTGTAACGGCTTGCCAATGGGCTGGCTGCGTCGCGACCTGCTGCTGCAGCAAGCCCTGCCGCAGCGCGCCCTGCCCTTGTATATTCGGTCCCCATGACCTACCGCGCATTGGTGTGTGAATCCCTGAGTGACGACCTGTCCGGCCTGGCGATTCGCTCGTTGCCGCTGCCAAGCCCTGGCTCCGGGCAGGTGCTGATCAAGGTACGCGCCGCGGCTCTCAATTTTCCTGATTTCCTGATGATCCAGGGGCGTTACCAGTTCAAGCCGGAGCTGCCGTTCGTGCCGGGAATGGAGGCATCCGGCGAGGTACTGGCGGTTGGCACCGATGTCGTCAGTTGCAAGGCCGGCGATGCGGTGCTTGCCCATGTGCGAAATGGCGCCATCGCCGGGTGCCTGCTGGTTGCCGAAGCGGATGTGCGGGCGATTCCATCCGGCCTGGATTTTGCCGCCGCCGCGGCCTTTCATGCCGCCGCCATCACTGCCCATGTTGCGCTGCTGCGGCGCGCCGCGCTGCAACCAGGCGAAACCCTGCTGGTGCACGGCGCCAGCGGCGGTGTCGGCATGGCCACGGTGCAACTCGGACGGCACCTCGGCGCGCAGGTGATCGCCACCGGCCGCTCGGACGAAAAGCTGGCGATTGTGCGAGCCCAGGGTGCGCACCACACCATCAAGCTTGGCGAGGATTTGCGGGAACGCGTCATGCGGATCACCGACGGCCGCGGCGTTGATGTGGTGATGGATGCGGTCGGCGGCGACGTGTTCGACGCCTCCTTGCGCTGCCTTGGCTGGGGTGGCCGCCTGCTGGTGGTGGGCTTCGTGGCCGGGCGGATCCCGGAAGTCAAGGCCAACTACATCCTGATCAAGAATCTTTCGATCATCGGTGTGCGTGCCGGCGAATACGGGCGCCGTGATCCGGTGCGCGGCGCCGAAAACGTGCGAGAAATCGATCGCCTCGCCGAAGCCGGTGTCTTCAAACCCCACATCGGCGCGCGCCTGCCGCTCGACCAGGCGGTCGACGGCCTGCGCATGCTTGGCCAGGGGAATGTCACCGGCAAGGTGGTGATCGAGTTTTAAGCCGGGCGCCTGGCGACCGCGCTGCGTGCAGCCCTGCTGCAGGCAGGCGCAAGCGGCGGCCCGGTCATCAACCCTTCGCCGGGAGCGCGTTGGTGTCGCTTTCTTCGCCGGGCAACAGCAGCACGATCGACGCGGTCGAAGCAGCGATCCCGGCCATCACCATCAAAAGCGTGCCGAAACCGAGACCCTTGACCAGCGGCCCGAGCGCCCACACGGCGATCGAACTGATCGAAAACGATACCGCCATCCGCATCCCGGCCACCCTTGAGCGCAGGCGGTCGTCGACATAGCGCACCACCATCGCGTCGGTGAACGGAATGGCCCCGAATATGAACGCCATGGCGATGGTCAGCAGCACGAACAGCCACCAGCCCTGCGCCTGCGAGGCCGCCAGCAGCAGCGGTATCTGGCCGATCACGATCCAGAAATACAGGCGCTTCAGGGTGAAGCGGTCGATCAGGCGGCCGACCACGACTTGCGCGATCGATGCCACGCTGTACACCACCGCAAGCAGGATGCCGAGCATCGCCGGGTCTTCGATGATGCCGCGGAAACGCTCCGTGATCAGTTGGCCATTGCCGTTGGTGGTCAGGTTGAACAACAGGCTGGCGGTCACCGCGGCGGTGGTCATCACGAGGAAAGCGCGCGCCAGCGCCGCCGGCGACAGGGCCACCTTGGCGCCGCCCTTGCGCTTGGCCGGGGCCTCGGTCTCCAGCGGGCAGGTAACGGCGAACAGCAGGCCGCAGACGATCGACAGGGCACCGGGAATCGCGAACGCTGCGCGCCAGCCGAGCCACTTGATCAGGAAGCCGGTGAACAGGGCAGCCACCGCGATCCCCAGATTGCCGGCCAGGCCATTGACACCGATGGTGGCGCCAGGATTCTTCGCATGCTGCACCAGCATCGGGATGCCGACCGGGTGATAGATCGAGGCGAATGCGCCGATCAGGGTCAGCGCACCGGCTAGCTGCCAGGCGTTTTGCACCATTGAAGTGAGGATCGCCGCCACCCCCATGCCGAAAAAGAAAATCAGCATCATCGCCCGCCGCCCCCACAAATCGCCGAGGCGCCCGGACGGCAGGGAGCCGATGCCGAACAGGAAAAACGCGCCCACGCCATACGGCATCAGGTCTTCCCACTTGGCGAAGCCGAATTCCTGCGCGATGGTCGCAACGGAGGCAGCGAAGATCAGCAGAAACATGTGGTCCACCGCATGCGCGACATTGAGCAACAGGCTGACGGGGTGGGAGAACTGCAATGGCGTAGCGGCTGTGGTGGTCATGGGTGCCTGATGGGGTCAGAGTCGCGGCGGTGCTGGCGTGCAAAATGGTCGATGCCTGTCACGCGGGCAGCGACCGGGTGTTTGATCATACGGCCTCCAGCAAACCGCCTTCGGCCGCCAACAGGCCCAGGTGATGGTCGGCATCGCCGAACTGCGTGTCAATTGCAGTGAGGCGCTTGAAGTAGTGGCCGACGGCATACTCCATGGTCATGCCGATGCCGCCATGCAGCTGGATCGCCTGCTGCCCGACAAAGCGTGCCGCCCGACCGATCTCGATCTTCACTGCACGCATCTGGCGCCGCCGCGCCGCGGCATCCGCTTCGCCCACCACCATCGCGGCGAGGATCGCCATCGAGCGCGCGCCCTCGATGGCGACCATCATGTCGGCGGTGCGATGCTGCAGGGCCTGGAAACTGCCGATCGGGCGGCCGAACTGCTTGCGCGTGCGCAGATAGTCGAGGGTCAGGTCGAGCGCCGCCTGCATCGCGCCGACGGCCTCTGCCGCCAGCGCCGCGATGGCTTCGTCGATCACCCGCTCGGCCAGCCCGAGGCCTGCGCCGATCGTGCCGATCAGCGCATCCGCGGCAACGCTGACCTGGTCGAAGCGGATATCGGCGGCCTGCGTGCCGTCACTGGCGGCGTAGGCGCGGCGATGGACGCCGGCGGCATCCGCCGGCACCATGAACACGCTGATGCCGGCAGGGTCGTGTCGGCTGCCCGCGGTGCGCGCGGTGACGACAATGAAATCGGCGGCCGCTCCATGCAGCACCACGCGCTTGTCGCCCTCGATCAACCAGCCGCCGGCTTGCTCACGCGCGCTGGTCATGCAATCCGCAAGGTCGTAACGCGACTGCGCTTCGGTATGCGCAAAGGCCAGCAATGTGCGGCCTTCGATCACCCCGGGCAGCAATGCCGCACGCTGCTGCGCCGAGCCGCCGTGGCGCAGAAAACCGCCGCCCAGCACCACCGTGGCCAGCCAGGGCTCAAGCGCAAGAGCGCCACCCATCAGTTCGGACACCAGCATCACATCCGCCGCACCGCCGTCGAAGCCGCCATCGTCAGCGGCGAACGGCAGGCCCAGCAAGCCGATCTCGGCATAGCTGGCCCACATGTCGCGCGAGAAGCCCGGTGCTGACGCCAGCAGCGTGCGGCGCGCCTCGAAACCGTAGCGCTCCTTCAGCAGGCGAGCAACACTGTCCTTGAGTTGCGCCTGTTCTTCAGTGAGATCGAAGTCCATGTGTTCTATAACCCCAGAAATGCCTTGGCCATGATGTTCTTCTGGATCTCGCTGGATCCGCCGTAGATGCTTTGCTTGCGCCAGTTGAAGTAAGTGGCTTGCGCCAATTCGCTCCATTCCGGCAGGCCATCGCCGTGATCCGCGGCGCTTGCCAGTCCGTAGGGCCCGGCCGCCATCACGTAGAGTTCGCTGATCGCCTGCTGAATCTCGGTGCCGCGGATTTTCAGCACCGACGATGCGGGGTTGGGTTTGCGTTCCTTCAACTGGCGGTTTTCGTCCGCCAGCACGCGCAGCGTGGTCATTTCGAGCGCCTTCAACTGCACCTCGACCTCGGTCAGCCGGGTGCGGAAGCGGATGTCGTCGATCAGCATGGCGCCACCATTGCCCGGTGCGGCGGCCGCGAGGGTGCGCAGGCGGCGCAGGCGCTCTTTCGAGGCGCCGACCCGCGCCTGCCCGGTGCGTTCGTTCGACAACAGGAACTTGGCGCAATCCCAGCCGCGGTTCTCGGTGCCGACCAGGTTTTCGACCGGCACCTTGACATCGTCAAAGAAGACTTCATTGACTTCCTGCCCGCCATCGATGGTGACGATCGGGCGCACCGTGATGCCGGGTGAGCGCATGTCGACCAGCAGGAATGAAATGCCCTCCTGCGCCTTCGGGTTATCGGGATCGGTGCGCACCAGCAGGAATATCCAGTCGGCGTGCTGGGCCAGGGTGGTCCAGGTTTTCTGGCCATTGACCACATACGAGTCGCCCTCGCGCCGCGCCGC
>JANPGJ010000398.1:0-5315 GCA_031423955.1 Burkholderiales bacterium | reverse complement strand
GTGGTCGTTACGCGTTCGCAATGGGTGGTGGCAGCAGCATCGGCCTCGGCGCATTGTGGGAATCGCTCAAGTGGACCATGGGCTACAGCACTGCGAACTCCGGTGGTGCTACTTTCCAGGATCTGTCGGAACTCAAGAAGACTGCTTACCGCCTGCAGGCTAATTTCACGACTGGCAACCATTTCTTCGGCCTTGAGTATGTTAAGGCCAACGAGATGAAAGGCAGCTCCACCAACCAGACTGCTGCCACTGGCTTCAATGGCTTCAACGGCAGCGGTACCGCATCCAAGGGTTACATCCTGAGCTACAACTACATGATGTCCAAGCGTACCAGCGTCACCGCTTACGCAACCGTGATCAGAAACGACGCCAACGCGGCCTACACCGGCATCGTGTTCGGCGGTATCCTCGGTGGTGCCGGTTCGGATCCGAAGTATTACGGCTTGAACCTGCGTCACGCGTTCTAATCTGGCTTACCCCAGTTAGTTCGAATCAAGCGGGCGCCTTCGGGCGCCCGTTTTTTTTGCTGCGGCCGGCGAGGCCGTGATGCCACATCCGCCTGTTTCGATTCCATCATGGCCAATCCATCCAACAGCATGCCGACCCAGCAGGACATGCGTGCGCTGATGGACTTGTTTGGCGCCGGGCGCATGCCGGAAGCCGAGACCCTGGCGCGACGCATGGCCGGAAAATTCCCGAAGTTCTTCTTTTTGCCCAACCTGCTGGGCGCGATTCTTTCGGCCCAGGGCAAGACTGCCGATGCGCTTGAATCGTTCCGGCGCGCGATTGCGCTGAAGCCGGATTTTGTCGAAGCCCATTGCAATGCCGGCATCGCCCTGCACGCACTTGGGCGGCATGCCGAGGCGATTACTGCGTTCGAGGCTGCGATCACGCTCAAGCCCGATCACATCGAAGCACGCAACAATCTGGGCAATGCATTGCAGGAAGTCGGGCGCTTCGAGGCGGCGCTGCAGGCGTTCGCGGAAGCCGCCAGGCTGCAGCCCGATTACCCGCCGACCCACAACAACCAGGGCAGCGTGCTGCAGGCGCTAGGGCGCCATGCCGAGGCGATCGCGCATTTCCGCCATGCGCTGATGTTGGCGCCGGACTATGCGCAGGCGCACAACAACCTCGGGCTCTCGCTGGCGGCTACCGGCGACGCGCAGGCGGCGATCGCCAGTTTTCGCGAGGCGCTGGTGTTCGCTCCCGACTATGCCGAAGCGCACGGCAACCTCGGCAACGCGCTGTTGCTCGCAGGTCAGCTTGCGGCGGCGGTTGCAAGCCTGCGGCAGGCATTGGCGCAGAGGCCCGATTGGGCGGAACTGCACAACAATCTCGGCAACGCGTTGCTCGAACTGCGCCGGTTTGACGATGCGGTGGCGGCCTATCGCGCCGCCCTGGCGCTGCGGCCGGACTATGCCGAGGCGCACAATAACCTGGGCAGTGCATTGAAGGCGCAGGGCCTGCTGGACGCGGCGGACGCCGCCTATCGCGCGGCACTGGCATGTGACCCCGGCTTTCGCCTGGCCGCCGGCAATCTCGGTCGTGTGCGCCTGCTGCAGGGCAGGCATGCCGACGGCCTGGAATTGCTGATCGCACATACCGGGTTCGTTCGCTTCGACGCCGACACCGGGGTTCGGCTCATTCTGGAGAAGGCAGATGCAGCGGATTGACATCACGTGCGGGCGGGCCCCGCATTTCATCGGCGCCTGGTTCCTCGAAGACCGCGCCCTGTGCGACCGCATGATCGAGTTTTTCGAGGCGCACCCGGAATTGCAGCGACCGGGGATGTCGGCGGCCGGGGTAAACCCCGCTTTCAAGAACTCGGTCGATATCAATGTCAATCCGCGCGACCTCGAACTGGCCTCGCATGCGGTGCTGGCGGACTATATGCGCGAATTGTTCGCCTGCTTTCGCGATTATCTGGACACCTGGCCGTTTCTGGCCGGTTTTCTGCGCGAAGTCGATATCGGCGACTTCAACATCCAGCGTTACGAGCCGGGCGGCCATTTCGCGCTGGTGCATTCCGAACGCACCGCCTTGCCGACCCTGCATCGGGTGCTGGTGTGGATGACCTATCTGAACGACGTTGAAGCCGGCGGCCGCACCCATTTCACGCACTATGACCTGGAAGTCAAGCCCGAGCGCGCCAAGACCCTGATCTGGCCGGCTGAATGGACCCACGCCCACACCGGCAATGTGGTGCCAGAAGGAACCAAGTACATCATCACCGGCTGGATGCATTTTCCGCTCAAGGTGCAGCCGGCGGAGGCCAAAGGTCGTTTGGCGTGATGCCGGTGTGCTGTGCTATGCAATCAAGTATGCGAGGGCCGATTTCTTCGCCGTCGTGAAATGCAAGTACCGCATCCTGCCGCCCGTTTCGCTTGCTCCGGCGAAGTGCTTGTCGAAGTCGGGAGCGGGCGCAGCGTCAGTGGTGTCTTGAGCGCTTGTCAGCGGCGGACCGCCGAAAATCGGCGGATTTGGACAGCCGGTATCAAACACTGGCCTCGCGTCAACCAGAACGCGTTGCACGCGGCTTTTGCGTCAGATACTGTTTGCGGTTTTCCGCCAGATTGGTTGCGGCGCCCGTCAAACCGGCGACCAGTCCGAACTAGCAGGCAAGTTCATATGAGGTCTTGCGTGTCTTGGCAGCACCGCGCAAATGCTGGTTCAGCAACTCGGTGATGACATTGCGCTTCTGGGCTCCCGTTTGCACGGGAGCGACGGTGCGTATGCATATGGCCACCTACGCAGCGTGAAAGTTCACACCGCGTGGCACGGAGGATTGCAGGCCTAGCCGCGCAACAAGGCTTTGAATCCGGCCTGCTCGAAATGGCGGTCGTGCGCCAAGGCGGATTTGATGCCGCGCGTCTTCATGATGGAAAACGACATGCAGTCAGTCAGGCTCCATGCCTTGTCGGCGCGTTCGCGATATAGCGTCAGGGCGGCGGCGAACAGGGCTGGCGTTTGGCTGATGATTTCAACCTTGGGGTCGGCCGCGAGTGTGTCAACGAACCGCACCGCCAAGCCGCGCACAAACGGGCCGTTCGCGGAGTAGGCGTTCAGCGTTTCGGCTAATACCAGCTCTGTGGTGACTACCAATCTGGCGTTCAAGCCCTGACTTAAGTTCGCGTGCCTTTGCATGCAACTGATCGAGCGGACTGAGGCGCGCAATCCAAAAACCGGTGTCAGCGAAAACCGCACCGCGCATCGGTTACTTGCCGGATGAACCGCCGGTTTGGCGCATAGGCTGGCCATTCAGGTAATGCTTGACGTTGCGCGCGAGATCGGTCGGCACCGTGCGCCATGCCGAAAGCGGTACTGATGCGCTCAATTCGTCGAGCTTGTCCCAAAGCGATTCGGGGGCTTGGTCTTGAGGCGGATTTTGCGGGGAAGCGGGTTTGCGCGCGGGTCGGTTCATGGTGGTGGGAGGGTACATTTACCGGCCAATAGTATCCCACGATTGTCAGGCCACCGCGAAATTTGTAATCGCCAGACTTTGGCCAACTGAGCTGTGGTTGACCTCACTCGCATCATCGGCTTGGGCTTGGCTGTCCGGTTTGCCTGCTTGCGGATTGCGGCTGATCTGGGCAAAGATCGACTTGATCTCGGCAACGAATTTCTTGCCATACCCGGGCCGCGCCCGTTCCAGATACCGTGATTCGTGAAGAAGCTCCGCACGCGCGGTGCGAATCGACGCGCAGCGATTTCACTGTGTGATTCGAATTGCTTCAGCGATCACTTCATCGGCATCGTACAGAATCGCTTCGCCTCGTTCGTAGGCCGAAATCCGACTACGTATTTCCAGGCGCCAGGCTTCTTCGACGCCCGGATCAATAGGCTCGCCCAGCGTTTCGCGTAGTAGCTCGACCAATTGAGTTCTCTCTTGTGGCGAGAGCGCCTTGCCACGTTCGACAAGTTCAGCAACCGTGTCAGTCATTGCGGACCTCCAGTGAAGGAGTTGAGTCTACGCGGAGCGCCAGCATGGCGGGCTTGGTGACGCCCAACAGAAACCTGTTCAGAGTGATCGATCAAGATTGAGAGAAGTCGAGGTCAAAGCAAATGGCACATGTGATTTTGGCGGAAACCACAGCGAGTATTTCCGAACTGAAAAAGAACCCGATGGCCACCGTCGCGGCCGGGGAGGGTTTTCCGGTGGCGATCCTGAACTGAAATGAGCCGGCTTTCTATTGCGTTCCGGCGAAGGCTTTTGAAGCGCTGATGGACAAGCTGGAAGAGATGGTGGAACAAAGTGGCCGCGTTCGAATAGTTTTTGCGGCCTGGAACAATGACCTGCGCGGGACTCCGGTAAGGTGGCCGAGCACGACGACCTTACCGAAGCGCATGAGTTCTTCACTAGGCCTTGTTGCGTTCTGCGCAACACGCTAATATTGGCGCATGATTCAGTCGTTCCGGCACAAGGGCCTGGGCAAGTTTTTTGCATCAGGTAGCACCGCGGGAATCCAACCTCACCATGCCAAGCGACTTCGCATGCTTTTGGCGGCTTTGGATACCTCTCAGTTCATCGCGGATATGGACATCGCAGGGTTTCGCCTGCACCCTCTGAAGGGGTTTGAACCCCGTCGTTGGTCGGTGTGGGTGAATGGGAACTGGCGCTTGACGTTCGAGTTCAAAGACGGGCACGCCTTCGTATTGCGATATGAGGACTATCACTAATGACTATGCACAATCCGCCCCATCCCGGTGAGTTCATTGCCGAGGTTTATCTGGTGCCGAACAATCTTAGCGGTCGCGAATTGGCCGCCAAACTCGGAGTTGCTGCGTCTACCCTGAATCGCGTTCTCACCGGAGCCAATGGCATCAGTCCTGAAATGGCGTTGCGTCTTTCCAAAGCTCTTGGTCGTTCTCCGGAGAGTTGGCTCGGCATGCAATACAACCATGATCTGTGGCAGGCCAAACAGCGCGTGGACCTGGGCAATGTCAGCAAAGTCAGGCTTACAGCAGCCTAACTTGGGAACGCTGAACAAGTGCGTAGGTCGAGAATGCCAAACGGGCCACGTTCGAATTGATTTCGCTGATGCGGACATGAATCGAAATGAGGCGGCTTTCTATTGCGTTCCGGCGAAGGCATTTGAAGCGCTGATGGACAAGCTGGAAGATATGGAGCTCAATTCGATCGCCAATGCGCGCTTGAAGGACGGCAAGCCGCTGGTTGAGTGTGGTCAGCGGATTTGATGTTCTGATTTTCACGGACGGTGATGGTGATTGTCGGAACGGATTGCAAGGAGAAACGCCGTCGGAGGTCGGTGCCGATGGCGTTGTCAGGTTGATCGGCAGGGGATCAGAACGGTGGA
>JANPGJ010000397.1:0-34364 GCA_031423955.1 Burkholderiales bacterium | reverse complement strand
CGCCTGGCCCCGGCAACCTTGCCTGCCGGGCCGCGCCCGCCTGGCAGCGGCTTGCCGCGCCGAGCGACGCCGGGCTGCGCGCGGCCCGGCGCCTTGACCCCGCGCCCGCCTGGCCTGCCGGACAAGATGCCGCCTGCCACCGGCTCGCCGCGACCGTTGCTCTTGACGTTTCCGTTCACATTGCCGCTGGCGATGCCGCGCCGCGCGCCCGGCTTGCCGCGCGGCTTGGCACGGCCGGCACCGCCACCGCCGGGCATCGCGACGCCGCCGTCAGCGCCGATCGCCGTCATCGCATCGACCGCCTCGCGCGCCGGCGCACCCGCCACCGGCGCCCCCTTGATCAAATCCTTCACCTCAAGGGCTGTCAGGGGCCGCGCCTGGCCGCGCCGCAAGCCGCGCGGCAGCGGGATCGGCCCGAATCGCGTGCGGATCAGCCGACTCACCATGACGCCGACTTTTTCAAACATGCGGCGCACTTCACGGTTGCGCCCCTCGCGAATCATCACCCGATACCAGCGGTTGACGCCCGGCCCTTCATCGCTGAATTCGCCTTCATCAAGCCGCATGAAGCGTGCCGGCCCGTCGTCAAGTTCGACGCCATCGAGCAGGCTGTCGGTCTGCTCATCGCTCAGTTCACCGACCACCCGCACCGAATATTCGCGCTCGATCTCGTAGCGTGGATGCATCAGGCGATTCGCCAGATCACCGGAATTGGTCAGGATCAACAGCCCTTCGGTGTTGAAGTCAAGCCGGCCGACCGCGACCCAGCGGCCCGACTTCGGCGCCGGCAAGTCGTCAAACACGGTGGGCCGGCCTTCCGGATCGTCCTGACTGACGATTTGCCCGGGCGGCTTGTGATAAATCAGCACCTCGGGCGCCTCGCGTTCATTCTTCAGGCGAATCGGCTTGCCGTCCACCCGCACCACATCGCGGCGCGTGATGCGTTGCCCAAGGGTGGCGGTTTTGCCATTGACGCTGACGCGGCCGGCAGTGATCGCCTCCTCCATGTCGCGCCGCGACCCAAGCCCCACCTCGGCAAGCAGTTTCTGCAATTTGTGGTCTTCACCGCCAAGCGCCGCGCAGTCCTCGCCATCAGGCAGCGCCTTGTCAGCACCGGCTCGCGGCTCGCGGTCCGGCTTCCCGCGCGCCGGCTTTTCAGCCCTGCCGCGCGACTGCTTTTGCGCGCCACCTCGCGGCTGCTTCTGGCCTGGCAGGCGCGGTTGCCGCTCGCCTTGCGGGCGCGGCGGCAGCTCGGCACCGGCCGGCTCGCCCGGCATGCCTTGCGGCGCGGCTGCCTTGGCTACACCCTTGCCGCGTCGCCGATTACGGCGGCGGCGGCGCTCTGTGCCAGGTGCCGGAACAGCGCCAGACTCTGCGCCAGACTCTGCGCCAGGATTGACCGCAGCTGCCGGCGTCGAAGGCGTGGGTTCCACTGCCCCGTGCGGAGGGGGAACTGCTGCGCCAGGCGCATCCTGCGGGTCAGACTGCATCGGCCAAATCCATCACTTTCTCGATATTCTCAAGCGGCGGCAACTGCTCCAGCGATACCAGCCCGAGATCGTCGAGGAATCCGCGGGTGGTGCCGAACAGTGCCGGTTTCCCGGGCGCGTCGCGATGGCCGACGGTATCGATCCAGCCACGCTCCTCGAGCGTGCGGATGATTTGCGGAGAAACCGCCACTCCGCGAATTTCCTCGATGTCGCCACGCGACACCGGTTGCCGGTAGGCGATGATCGCCAGGGTTTCCAGCACCGCGCGCGAATAGCGCGGCGTACGATCGGGATTGAGCCTTGCCAGATACTCGGCATATTCCGGCCGGCTCAAGAATCGCCAGCCGGTCGACAACGCCGCCAATTCAACGGTCCGGCCGGTCCAGTCCACCCGTAGTTCGTCAAGCAGGGCGCGCACCGTATCGGCGCCCACGGCGTCGTCGAACAGACGGCGCAACTCGGTCACCGACAAGGGCGCCGAGGCGGTCAGGAGCGCTGCTTCAAGAATACCTTTGGCTTCGGATGTGTTCACACGAAATGGCCAATCCGGCGGCGGCGTCGCCCGGCTTGCAATCAGAGAGAGTCTAGGAATCGGGAACGAGTCGCGAGGGGCTCGTCGCGCCCCGGGGACGTCACCCGGTGTTATTCAGATGGCACCAACCTGCGGCCAGCCTTGGCGTTCCTCACGCTCAGCGTTTCGCGCTTGAACCCGGCGCGAGAATGCGAATCACGATGAAACCCGTTATTTCCCGAATTATACGCACAACCGGCATTCGCGTGCCCGCCAGGCTTCGCACCGGGGGCGAACGCCAGCAGCGCCGTTCAATGCAAGGCCATCGATGATGGCAGCAGCCGCGTCACCTCGATCTCGGTGCCGCCATCGCGATATTGCACCGAATCGCATAACTGCTCGACCAGACTGATGCCGCGGTCGTTGCGTCGAAACAGCGCATTCGCATCGACATGCCAGGCATCCAGATCGAAACCCTTGCCGGAATCCTTGACCCGCACCCTGAGTTTGGCGCCGTCGGCGCTTTCAACCCGTGCGATGTCGACGAAGATCACGCCGTCGCCGAGCGCGGCAAGCCGCCGTTCGCGCTCGCGCGCATAGGCCTGCTGACCGTTGACCTCGTCCTTGAGACGCGAATCCAGCTCCAGCAGCCCGTGCTCGAGCGCGTTGTTGAAAAGTTCGTTGAGCACCACGAAGGTGGAACGATCGATCGCGCCCGCCGGATCGAAGCGCGCCATGAACTCCTGCAGGATCGGAATCACCTCCACATGCTTGAGGCGCTCGGCGCCGACCCGCAGGCGCAATTCCCAGTCGCCGGCCTGTACGTGCGGCTGCACGGTCAGGTTCTGCTGCGGCATCGTCGTCTCCATGCCGCGCTGGACCCGGCGCCGCACCTCGGCCGCGCAATCGATCACCGCGTAGGTGATGTCGTCGGTGGCGCTGTGCCCGGCCAGATGCTCGACCACCGCGATCTTGATCGCCTCGAAGCGATCGCCGACCGGCACATCGGCGATCGCGGCGAGCAGACCGTCGCCACCAAACTGCTGGCCGGCACTACAGGCAGCCTCGAGCAGGCCGTCGGAGCAGGCGAAGATCTGCATATCTTCACGAAACGGCTCGAACTCCGGCTGCGGGTCGATCTCGTCGCTTGGAAGGATGCCGAGCGGCGGGTGGCGGCTGTCCCATTGGCGGATCACCATGCCGCGCGCGTCGAGCATCAGACAAGCCGGATTGCCACCGTTCCACACTTCGATGCGGTCCTCGATCGAGTCGATGTTGATCAGGGTGGCGGCAACAAACCGGTGTGACGGCAGGTCGCGCCGGATCGTGTGGTTGAGCTCGGTCACCAGCGCCGCCAGCCCGAAGCCCTTTTGTGCCATCGACTGGAACGCGCGGCCCAGTGGCAGCACGTTGAGCGCAGCGGTCAGTCCATGTCCGACGCCGTCGGCCAGCAGCACCTTGAGCGACCCGTCCGGCGAGCGTTCGGCCATCACGATATCGCCGCTGAACTTGAAGGCCGGGGAATTCCAGGTGCGCAGAACCTTGCCGTGCTCGGTCTGGATCGGCAGCAGGCGCTTCATGATGTCGCGCGCCGCACGGTTCTCTTCCTCCGACACTTCGAAATAGGCGTTGAGCTCGTTGTTCTGCGCCTTCATCTGCCGCTGGATCGCCGTGTAACGCGCGGCGTTCGACAAATGCGCCTTCAGGATCGCCACATTCACCGGTTTCGGTATGTAGGCGTCGGCGCCGGCGGCAATCGCGGTGGCGATCTCTTCGGTATCCTCGCTGCCGGTGACAAACCAGATCGGCACCCAGCGCGCGGGATCGAGCTGGCGCAAGCGCAGCGCTGTCTCGCGACCATCCATGCCGGGCATCGAATAGTCGAGCAACACCACGTCAGGCCGCTCGCGCTCGTAGATTTCCAGCGCACTATAGCCGTCGGCGGCGTGCAAGGCCGTATGGCCGCAGCCTTTCAGTATGGCGCACAGATACTGCGCCTGCGCCAGGCTGTCCTCGACAACCAGCGCCTTCAGACGCACTGTCGTGCGACCCGTATCGGCCATGCCTTCTCCCCCGCCTTTTCCTGGCAGCCGGTTTTAGTGCAGCGTGAAAAGCTTGTCGAAGTTCGCCACCCGCAACACATCGCGGACGGTACCGCCGCAATTGGCCAGGCTGACCGGCTTGCCCATCGCCTTGCCCTTGTCGCGCAGCAGCAGCAGCATGCCGAGCGCCGAACTGTCGAGGTAATCGACATCGCGCATGTCCACCACCAGTTCATTGACGCTGACGCCGGCGAAGGCATCCTCGTAAGCCTGCTTGAAGCCGCGATGGCAGGTGAAGTCGAAGCGGCCCTTCAAGGCCAGTCTGGCCTTGCCGTTTTCATGATTGACACTGACGTTCATGGAATATCTCCGGTGAATGAAACATTGAATCGGGGCTGCGATAAACAGTGAAAAGCGCTGATTAAGTCCCTGGCATGCAGGCTATCGAACGGATAGTTCTTTTTAATTCAACTGGTTGCACAAGCGGCCTTCTCAACCTGCGGACTTATTCAGTGCCCCCCTACACCCGGTTGATACGCGCGCCCTGGCGGCCGAGTTGCGCGAGGATCAGCCCGGATATGTCCTTGAGCGAGGCCACCTCGCTGGCCGCGCCGGCGGCGATCGCCTCGCGCGGCATGCCGAACACCACGCAGCTGGCTTCGTCCTGCACCACGTTCCATGAACCGGCATCGCGCATTTCGCGCATCGCTTGCGCGCCATCCTTGCCCATGCCGGTCAACATCACGCCCACGATATTCGGTCCCGCCACTTCCGCTCCCGACTTGAACAGCACCTCAACCGATGGCCGGTGCCGGTTAACCGGCGGACCATCCGACAACGCCGTGATGTAGTTGGCACCACTCTTGCGCAACAGCAAGTGATGACTGCCTGGCGCGATATAGGCATGCCCCGGCAACACCCGTTCGCCATCCTCTGCCTCCTTAACGGCAAGGTGGCAGCATTTATTGAGGCGTTCGGCGAAACTCCTGGTGAAACCGGCCGGCATGTGCTGGGTGATCAGGATGCCCGGCGAGTCCGGCGGCATGCCGATGAGCACCTCGCGGATCGCCTCGGTGCCGCCGGTGGATGCCCCGATCAGGATCAATTTTTCGGTCGAGGCCAGGCGGCCTGCGCCGCCTGCGTGGCGCGGCGGCTGGCCGGCGACGCCGGCGAGCGCCGCCAACTGCGCGGTACTGCGCAGGACAGGATGCGCCCCGGTTACCGCGCTGCGCGCGATACGCAGCTTGGCGCGCGCGGCGATGCGGATCTTGTCGGTGATTTCCTGGGCATACTCGGCCATGCCCTTTTCGATATCCATCCGCGGCTTGGCAACGAAATCCACCGCGCCCAGTTCCAGCGCGCGCATGGTCGCCTCGGCGCCGCGCTCGGTCAGGGTCGACACCATCACCACCGGCATCGGCCGCAGACGCATCAGTTTCTCAAGGAACTCGAGGCCGTCCATCTTCGGCATTTCGATATCCAGGGTAAGCACGTCCGGATCGAGATCCTTGATCATGTCACGCGCCACCAGGGGGTTGGGCGCGGCGCCCACCGCCACCATGTCGCTTTGCGCGTTGACGATTTTCGACAGCAGCATGCGGATCAGCGCCGAATCGTCGACCACCAGCACCTTGGTCTTTTCCATTGTTTTCGCTCCTGCGTTGTGCGGTTCAGGCGAACAGTTCGATATCGCTGGAGACCTTGGCGGCCTCCACCTGTTTCAACTGGCTGAAATAGGCGGTCTCGCGCTTTGCGATGGTGTCGTTGTTGAGCGCTTTCAACTTGCGCACCAGGACCTTTCCGGTCGCCGGAAACAGATAAACCTTGCGTGGCCAGATGTCGAGCAGGTCGCTGGCCAGGACCGGAATGCGCTCGGTCGCCAGAAAGCGCGTCACGAACTCGGCATTGCGTTCGCCCACATTGGTGACGGTCATGCTCTTCAAAACATTGCCGGCGCCGAACACCTTGGCCTTGAGTCGGCTTTTTTGCGCCCCCATCTTGATCAGCTCGTTGATCAGGAGTTCCATGGCGAATACCCCGTAGCGACCCGATTCGCCGTGCAGGTCATAACCGGAGGTGCCGGAATCGGGCAGCATGAAATGATTCATGCCGCCAACCTTGCGGGTTTCGTCCCACATGCAGGCGGCGACGCATGAGCCGAGCGTGGTCACGATGACCATTTCACGTCCTGATGCGTAATATTCACCGGGCAGGATTTTCGCGGCCTGGCAGCCGAATTGCGGGTCGAAATAGGTTTTCGGGCCGCTGTCTGCCTGACTTGCCGCTTGACGGTCTCGTATCACCTGATGATTCCCTTGCTGGTTTGCCCCGCCGCGGACGGGATTCGCGCGATTGATCGCGACAACGCACCCTGAAGGCGCGCAAATGGGTTTGCAACGCGGGTCAAGGACGCATCAGGCGTTTCCCGGCCGTTCGCTCGATTTCGACGCGACGCCCGGCATCACCTCATACACGGTCTTGCCGAGCAACCTGAAAGTGTCACGCGCCTGGGAGAAATTCTCCGAATGACCGACAAACAGGAGTCCGCCGGGATTGAGCAGCGGCGCGAAGCGGCGCAGCAGCGTCAACTGCGTTTCCTTGTCGAAATAAATCATCACGTTGCGGCAGAAAATCACGTCGAACCCCGCGCGCAACGGCCAGGCCGGTGCCAGCAGGTTGAGTGTGCGGAAGGTCACCAGCGCCGCCACTTCCGGCCGCACCCGGACATTGCCGGCGTTGGCGCCGCTGCCACGCAGGAAATGCCGTCGCACCAGATCGCCGTCGAGCCGGGCGATCGCCTCGTCGCTGTAACTGCCGGCGCTGGCTGTCTCGAGCACCTTGGTGTCGATGTCGGTGGCCAGAATGCGCGCCGTCGACGCCTGGTTGCCGAGTGCTTCCAACGCGGTGATCGCGATGGTGTAAGGCTCCTCACCGGTGGAAGCGGCGCTGCACCATATGTTGATACGCGGCTTGCCACGCAGCTTTTGCAGGTGCTCGGCCAGCACCGGGAAGTGGTGCGCTTCACGGAAAAACGAAGTCAGATTGGTGGTCAGCGCATTGACGAAATCCTGCCATTCGGCGCCGTCGCTCTCTTCCAGCCAGTCAAGATAGGTCGCGAAACTCTGCTTGCCGGTCGCCCGCAGTCGACGTGCCAGCCGGCTGTACACCATGCTTTTCTTGCTTGGATTGAGCGCGATGCCGGCGCGCTGCTTGATCAGCAGGCATACCCGGTCGAAATCGCGGGTCGACATTTCATATTCAAAGGTGGTGGGGTCAATCTTGGGTGCGGCCTGCGCAACAAACGTTTGCGGATTCATGGGTTCCCTGACTACCTGTAGTGGATGCACGTGCGCCAGCCTGGCGCGCGCTCGGCAAACCTGCATTGCATGCTCAAAACTCTTCCCATTCGTCGTCGGCCGCCCCGGCCAAGGCAGGTTGCCGCGGCGCTGCCGGCCTCTCGCCCTTCGCTGTCGGCTTCGGCAGGGCTTTCCGGCCGCTAACGCCCGGCGCCGGCAGGTGCTTGGCCTTCGCCGGCAGGCGCTTGGTCTCTGCACCTTCCACCATCCGGAACACCGACACCGTCTTCGACAAGCCCTGCGCCTGGTCTTCCATCGATTTCGCCGCCGCTGCCGCTTCTTCGACCAGCGCCGCGTTCTGCTGCGTCACCCGGTCCATTTGCGCCACCGCCTGGTTCACCTGCTCGATGCCCGCGCTCTGTTCCTGGCTGGCCGCCGTGATCTCGGCCATGATGTCGGTCACCCGCCTGACCGCGCGCACCACTTCTTCCATCGTGCTGCCGGCGTCGGCCACCAGTTTCGAACCCGATTCCACCTTGTCGACCGAGTCGCCGATCAGGCCCTTGATTTCCTTGGCGGCGTTGGCGCTTCTCTGCGCCAGGTTGCGCACCTCGGTTGCCACCACCGCGAAGCCGCGCCCCTGCTCGCCGGCACGCGCCGCTTCGACCGCCGCGTTCAACGCCAGGATGTTGGTCTGGAACGCGATGCCGTCGATCACGCTGATGATGTCGACGATCTTCTTCGACGAGGTGGTGATCGCTTCCATCGTTCCCACCACCTGGCCCACCACCCCGCCACCCTTGACCGCGATCTGGCTGGCGGTCTCGGCCAACTGGTTGGCCTGGCGCGCGTTGCCGGCGTTCTGCTTGACCGTGGAGGTCAACTCTTCCATGCTGGCCGCGGTTTGCTGCAGGCTCGAGGCCTGTTCTTCGGTCCGCTGCGACAGGTCGGTGTTGCCAGCGGCGATTTCCTTGGCCGCAGTGTTGATGGTTTCGGTGGCTTCGCGGATCTCGCCGACGATCGTGGTCAACTGGTCGACGGTGCTGTTGCAGTCGTTCTTGATGCGCTCGAACGCGCCTTCGTACTGCCCTTCCATCCGCGCCGTCAGGTCGCCCTGGGCGATCCGCCCCATCACCTGGCTGACTTCGTCCAACCCGCCCTGGCAGGTCTGCATCAGACGGTTCAGACCCGTCACCATCTCGCGGAACGAGTATTGGTAGTCTTCGCTGCGCCCGCGCGCCTCGAAATTGCCGGCCGCTGCCGCCTCCACCAGCGTCTTGATCTCGCCGTTGATCCCGAGCAACTGCTTCTTCACCCCGTCGATCGCATCGGTGATCGCCGCTTTTTCACCCGGCAGGCGGTCCATGTCAGTCACCAGGTTTCCCTTGGCGTATTCGCGCACCACGTCGACTATCCGCATCTTCACCGCGATGTGCGAGGCCACCAGTTCGTTGACCCTGGTCGCCAGGTCGCCGTAGGTGCCGGGAAACCGCGTCGCGTCGATGCGGAACGAAGTGGCGCCCGCATCGTGCTGCTTCGACATCTCGACCTGGGCGGCGGCGAACGCATTCACGTTTCCCATCACCTGGTTGACCGAATCGGCGATCTCGCCCAGCTCATCACGGGTTTGCAATTTCACCGGTGCGTCGAGCTTGCCCCGCGCGATGCGTGCGGTGCCGCTCTTGATTTCCGCCAATGAGGCCCGCACACCCATCAAGAATCCGAAGTAGAAATAGGCCACGCTCGCCAGCACGAGAAGAAGCCCGGCAGCGATCATGTTGCGCATGCCTTCCACCGCAACGATACGGGCAGCCAGCGCGGCATCAAGGCCGGCCATGGTGGCGTCGGCCAGCTCGAAAATCTGGTCACTGGTCTTGAGGCCAAGTGAACGCATCAATTTCGGATCGGCGGTGATTTCGTCCGGCTTGACGATCTTGCCGGAGACTTCACCGCGCAAGGCCTTCAAACTGGCGAATGCCTTGCCCTGGCTCGGTGCGATCCTGTCCTTCATCGCAGGCGCATGCGCGAACACCTTTCCAAGCGAGCCATTGATCGCCGCCTCATCGGCCTCGATCAACCGGTCGAGCACCACCATTTCAATCCCGGCGTCGTCCGCCAGTTCCCCACTTTCAGCCGCTTCCGCCGCATACAGGCGCAATTTGGCGATGTTCTCGGCCAGCGACGGCATGCGAAACATCGCGGCATCCATCATGTAATAACTGTCGGTATCCGGATCTAGCGAGAGGCCGGCCCCGTCGGCCACCGCGATCATGAATGCCACCGCCTGAGCGACGAGGTCGTCATGTGCCGCGCGCGCATCGGCCGGCGAAAGGCTGCGACTGGCCTGGCGCAGCTTTTGCCAACCCGACCGCAACTTTGCGAACGCTGCGGCGGTTTCAAATCGCGCGCCATGCGTCTTGTCGAACCCGTCGAGCCGTTCGATCGAACGGTCGATCTTGCCGGCGAATTCGTTCATGCGCGGCTCGTTCTCTTTCTTGCCGAGCAGGAACAGA
This sequence comes from Burkholderiales bacterium, assembly GCA_031423955.1. GTDB lineage: Bacteria > Pseudomonadota > Gammaproteobacteria > Burkholderiales > JAEUOS01 > JAEUOS01. The sequence continues at coordinate 24,512 of JANPGJ010000397.1, read as the reverse complement.
CGATTGTTATAGCGATGCGAAAGCAACTGCTGCGTCAGTTCCCGCACTGGCACAGCCATCGCCACCCCGCTTCGCTCCTGGCGCGTGGACTCGATCTCGGCGTCGAACTTTTTGAATAGAACCGTCGTCACGCCGACGATCGGCAGCATGAAGAGCGCGCCGATCAGGCCGATTTTCCTGGCGAACGTCAGTCGATTCATCATCGTTGTCGCTGGCCGAAGCATTGCATCGATAAGTTTCATGAATTTCCACCTGTCGTGATCTGTCCGGCCGTCGAGCACCGCTTGAATCGGCTTTGCCTTGCCAGAAAGAATTTCTTGCACATGTTGCTGCGCACGCCGGCCGGTGCCCGACCCGCCGCAGTGTCGATCACCGGCCTTGGCTACCGATGGCATCCCGCCCTGGTGCTCAGAACTCTTCCCATTCGTCGGATCCGCTGCCGACCGCAATCGCCTTCTTCGTTACCGGCAATACCGATTTCCCTGTCGCGGCCAAGCTCTTTCCCGCCTTGCTGCCAAACTGCCTGGTTGCAACAACGCGGGTTGTCGCGCTTGACCCCGGTGTCTTGAAGCCGGCGACCATGTTCGACAGATCGTTCGCCTGCTGCTCCATCGATTCGGCCGCCGCCGCCGCCTGCTCTACCAGCGCCGCGTTCTGCTGCGTCACCTTGTCCATTTGCGCCACTGCCTGATTCACCTGCCCGATGCCCGCGCTTTGCTCCTGGCTGGCGGCGGTGATTTCGCCCATGATGTCGGTCACCCGCTTGACCGAGCCGACGATTTCTTCCATCGTGGCCCCGGCGTCGGCGACCAGTTTCGACCCGGCACCGACCTTGTCGACCGAGTCGCCGATCAGGCCCTTGATTTCCTTGGCCGCGTTGGCACTTCGTTGCGCCAGATTCCGGACTTCGGTGGCCACCACGGCGAAACCACGCCCTTGTTCTCCGGCACGCGCCGCTTCGACCGCCGCGTTCAACGCCAGGATGTTGGTCTGGAACGCGATACCGTCGATCACGCTGATGATGTCGACGATCTTCTTGGACGACGTGGTGATCGATTCCATCGTTTCGACCACCCGCCCGACCACGCCACCGCCCTTGACCGCGATCCGGCTGGCGGCCTCGGCAAGCTGGTTGGCCTGGCGCGCGTTTTCCGCGTTCTGCTTCACCGTGGAGGTGAGTTGCTCCATGCTGGCGGCGGTCTGCTGCAGGCTGCTTGCCTGTTCTTCAGTACGTTGTGAAAGGTCGGCATTGCCCGACGCGATTTCCTTGGCTGCGGTGCCAATATTGCCGGTGGATTCGCGGATGGTGCCGACCACGTCGACCATGCTGGCGATCAGGGCATTGACCCCTTCGCACAAGGTTGCGATGTCGCCTGTTTTCCCGGCCATCGGAATCCGTTGCGTCAAGTCGTTCAGCTTCGCTGCATTGACGACTTCCTGGGTTTCATGCACCGCCTCGCGAATCACCCGAGCCGCCTCGACTTGTACGGTCACGTCGGTGGCGTACTTGACCACCTTGAACGGCTTGCCATTCACATCCATGATCGGGTTGTAGCTGGCCTGGATCCAGATCTCGCGCCCGCCCTTGGCGATGCGCTTGTACTGCCCCGCGTCGTACTCGCCGCGTCCCAGCTTTTCCCAGAAGCTCCGGTACTCGCCGCCCTGGCGTTCGACCGGATCGACAAACATCGAATGATGCTGGCCCTTGACTTCATTCAACGAGTATCCAAGGGCGCCGAGGAAATTGTCGTTCGCGGTCAGTATCCTGCCGTCAAGGCCGAACTCGATCACCGCCTGCGACTTGCTGATCGCACCCAACTGGCCTTCATAATCGGCCTGCCGGATTTTTTGCTCTGTGATGTTGGTCGCGTACTTGACCACCTTGAACGGTTTGCCGTTCACGTCCATGATCGGGTTGTAGCTGGCCTGGATCCACACCTCGCGTCCGCCCTTGGCGATGCGCTTGAACTGCGCCGCCTCATACTCACCCCGGCCAAGCTTCTCCCAGAACTGCCGGTATTCGGCACTCTGCCGATACGCGGGATCGACAAACATCGCATGGTGTTGCCCCTTGATTTCGTCCAGCGCGTATCCGACGGTCACCAGGAAATTGTCGTTCGCGGTCAGTATCTTGCCGTCCAGCGTGAACTCAATCACCGCCATCGCCTTGCTGATCGCCGCGATCTGCCCACGCAAATCGGCAAGCTCCTGCGCCCTGGACCCGGCGTCAGCCTCGCCCGCAGCGCCGAAAATGCTTTGCATCAATCCCATTTCAAATCTCCTTCGGTAGATTCACCGTACAGGGTCGGCGCGAGAACGCAACCTGTAGTCCGGTGAAAGTTTCAAGCAGGCACCTGTTCATCCATCAAGCCCATGTCGCGACTGCCGATCAGTTGTTCGATATCCACCAGAATCAGCATCCGTTCGTCGATCGCGCCCAGGCCGGTCACGTATTGCGTCTCGAGTGCAGCCGAAAAATCCGGCGCCGGCCGAATCTGCGCGTCGGTCAGGGTCAGCACGTCCGACACGCTGTCGACCACCACGCCGACCACCCGCCCGGCGACATTCAGGATGATCACCACGGTGAATTCGTCGTAGCTGGGGTCGCCCAGCCCGAATTTGATGCGCAGGTCGATGATCGGCACGATCGTGCCGCGCAGGTTGATCACGCCCTTGATGAATTCCGGCGTGTTGGCGATGCGGGTGACGGCGTCATAGCCGCGAATTTCCTGCACCTTCAGGATGTCGATGCCGTACTCCTCGCTGCCGAGCCGGAATGACAGGAATTCATTGCTGGCATTCGCCAGCTTGCCAATACTTTCCATCTGACCCATGAGTTGCTCCTTGTGTTTAATGCCGGCTTTTCTTGATCAGCGCCGAGACGTCGAGAATCAGTGCCACCCGGCCGTCACCCATGATGGTGGCGCCGGAAATGCCCTGCTGGCGGCGGTAGTTGGTTTCAAGGCTCTTGACCACCACCTGGTGCTGGCCAATCAGTTCATCGACCACCAGGGCAGTCTTGACGCCGTCGGATTCGACGATGACGATCATTTCGGCATCACGGTCCGCGCTTGGTGCGGCGGGCGGAAAGACATCCGCAAGTTTCAGCACCGGCAGGTACTCACCGCGCACGTCGAGCACGCGGCCTTGACCCGCCACCGGGCGCAGGGCGCTGGAGTCGGCCTGCATCGACTCGACCACCGAGGCCAGCGGCAAAATATAGTGTTCGCCGCCGATGGCGATCGACATGCCATCCATGATTGCAAGCGTCAACGGCAGGCGCACCGTCATGCGAGTGCCCAGGCCGGCCGCCGAGTCGATCTCGACGCTGCCGTTGAGGGCGCCGATATTGCGTCGCACGACATCCATGCCGACCCCGCGGCCGGAAACATCGGTGACCACCTCCGCGGTCGAGAACCCCGGTTCGAAAATCAGGTTCCACACCTCGCTGTCGCTTGGATTGGCGGGAATCGGCAGGCCGCGCTCACGCGCCTTGGCCAGGATCCGCTCGCGTTTCAACCCGGCGCCGTCATCGGCGACCTCGATCACGATATTGCCGCCACGGTGGTAGGCCGAAAGCGTGATGGTCCCGCTATCGACCTTGCCGGCGGCCACGCGCGCCTCCGGCATCTCGATGCCGTGATCGAGCGAATTGCGCACCAGGTGGGTCATCGGGTCGGCGATCTTCTCGATCAGCCCCTTGTCGAGCTCGGTGTTCTCGCCGACCATTTTCAACTCGACCTTCTTGCCCAGTTTGGACGCCAGGTCACGCAACATGCGCGGAAAGCGGTTGAACACCATCGCGATCGGCGTCATGCGGATCGACATCACCGATTCCTGCAGGTCGCGGGTATTGCGTTCGAGGTCGGCCATGCGGGTGAGCAAGGTCTGGTGACGCGCCAGGTCCAGTTCCGAGGCGTTTTGCGCCAGCATCGCCTGGGTGATCACCAGCTCGCCGACCAGGTTGATCAACTGGTCGACCTTGCCGACCGGCACCCGGATCGAGGCGGCTTCCGCCGCCTTGTCGCTTTTCGGCCGGGAAGAAAGTGTTGTCAAGCGGGCGGTGTGCCCGAGTTCGGGGGTGCCGCCAGCGGCATGGCTGGTAGTCGGCGCAGTTGGCGCAGCCGACGCGGTTTGGCCATGGGACTGATCAGGGGGTGCGAACAAGCCAAATCCTTCAGGCGCGCCTGCAGTCTCAGGCGCTGCCGCCCGGCCCGGCACGGCATCGAAGAAGCCGTAGCCCTCGCTGGCGGGTTCGGCCGCTGCCGCCTCGAAGAAGCCATAGCCATCGTCGGTCCGTTGGGTCGGCGCGGCATCGAAAAAACCGTAGCCCTCGCCGGGCGACGCCGCGCTTGCGGGTGGCGCTGCGATTTCCGCCACCGCCAGTTCGACCGCCTGGCCGGCAGCAAGTGCGCGCAGGCGCTTGAGCAGGTCCGACACCTCGGGCGCCGCGCCATCTTCGCCGCGCCGCACCGCCAGTTGCGCCTTGAGCGCATCGCCGGTTTCGAGCATCGCATCGACAATCCCGACGGTCAGCGGCAACTGCCCCTTGCGCACGCGATCGAGCAGGGTTTCGGCTTCGTGGGTCAGGTCAGTGACATCGGTAAATCCGAACATGCCGGCGCCGCCCTTGATCGAATGGGCGGCGCGAAACACCGCGTTGACCGCTTCTTCATCAGGTGCGGCGACATCGATTTCGAGCAGCAAGGCCTCCATGCTGACAAGATGCTCATCGGCCTCTTCGAAAAATACCGCATGAAACTGGGCAACATCGATGCCGCCGGCGTCGCCGCTTCCGGACTGGGTTTGCATGGTTCGAATCCTCGGTCGTGCGGTTGCGGCACCTAGCCGAGTACCTTTTTCACCACTTCGAGCAATTTGGCCGGGTCGAACGGTTTCACAATCCAGCCGGTCGCGCCGGCGGCCTTGCCCTGCATCTTCATCGCGTCGCCCGATTCGGTGGTCAGCATCAGGATCGGCACCGCCTTGTAGGAAGGCAGGGCGCGCAGCGCCTTGATCAGCGACAAGCCGTCCATGCCGGGCATGTTCTGGTCGGTCAGCACCAGGTTGACGCCGCCGGCACGGGCCTTGGCCAGGCCGTCGTTGCCGTCGCAGGCCTCGACCACGCCGTAACCCGCGCCCTTGAGGGTGAAGCTCACCATCTGGCGAATCGACGCCGAGTCATCCACTGTCAAAACGGTCTTGCTCATAAAAATCTCCTTCGCTCAGGTCTTGAAACTACGGGAAACGCTTTACAAACGCTGAATCGGTCCCTGGCATACGGGCCATCGAACGGAAATCCAATTGGATTGAATCAGTCGCAAAAGCGGCTTTCCCAATCTGCGGACTTGTTCAGTGTTTCCTTAAAACAGATCAACCGCACCCCTGGCGAATGCCGCCTGCTGCACGGGGTTGTGATGGGTTGCCGCGCGTACGCGCTCGATGCTGGCGGTCAAATCGTCAGCCGTGGTGCGTGGGTCCATCGATTCCAAATCGCCCAGCACCCGGTCGGCCTCGTCGAGCCGAACGATGGTATGGCCGATCAGCTGCGATGCCATGTCCTGGAACTGCAGGGCGACCACCGCCTCGTTGACCGCCGCTTCCATCGCCGAAGAGAGGCTGTTGATCTCGGCGGCATCGCGCCCGATGTCTTCATTGACACGGCGGATCTCGACCATCGCCGCCTCCGCCTTCTGCTTGTTCTGCAAGGCCCCCACCATGTCGTGCGAGGCCATGTGGTGGATCACCGTCTCGGCGTCGCGCACTGATCGATCGATCTTGTCCATGTCGGCACGGATCTGCTGGGAAAACTGGCTGGTGCGGTCCGACAGCATGCGAACCTCGTTGGCCACCACCGCGAAACCACGACCGGCTTCGCCGGCACGCGCGGCTTCGATCGCCGCATTCAGTGCCAGCAGATTGGTCTGCCGCGAGATGCCCTCGATCTCGCCTACCACTCTCAAGGTGGTGCCCACCTGATCCTTGACGGCATCCATCTGGTCGACCAGGCCCATGGCGTTCTTGCTCGCCTCAATGGTGCCGTCGACGAACGAATGCAGCATTTGCGTGGTGTCGGCGACGAAGCGGCTGATGTTCGGTCCCACCCTGCCGGAATCGCCCTCATCGTGGCTCGCGCCTGAGGCGATCCCCAGGGCGAGCTCGCGCTGTCGAGCCGACAACGCATGCATGTTGTTGAAGCCCGGAATCAGGTTGCCGATGGCGTCGGTGATGATCTGCTTCAGGCGCGTCAGTTCGCCGCGTGCCGCCTCGAACTGCAGCCGAAACTCCGCTGTCAGCGGTGCCAGATGCGCCGTTCCGCTTTCCGTCGGCGCCGCTGCGGGCGGCGTCGGCAACGGTTGGGCGGCGCGTCCATACCACCACGCCAGCGCCAACGGCGGCAGCGCTGCCGCCAGCGCGCCACCGGCACCGCCCAGCCACACTCCGCCAACCCCGGCGGCCGCGGCAGCCGCGGCGGCGATCCATCGACTTTCCATCATGATTCGCCAGCCTTTTTTGAAAAGTTGGTTGGTCCGGTGTATCCTCACGGGCATGCATAGCAATTCGAAACGCGTCACAGCGGGCAACTGCGCCGCTCACGCAATATTCGCGACAACCGTGGGCAAGCAATACAAACGATTATTCAACCGGGCGCGCCGCACTCATCGCTCAAGCACGCAGCGGATTACCCCGCTTCTCGGCCTCAAGTTTCGACCGCAGCGACCATGGAGCAGCGATTGAATCTGCTGTCGGCAGGCGCCCGAATGGTTTTTTCCTCGACAGCAACGCCATGCGGCCGCCGCTCGACCCCGGTGCGGTCACCACGCGTCGCCGCGGCTTGCCGCGCGGCTTCGGCAACCGACGTCCGCGCCCGCCCAAGGAGACGCCGATGAACGCCAGCCGGCTCGGGATCACCGACCGTTTCAAGACCCTGACCCAGCCGCCGGCGGCGCCGGCCCGCGGCAGTGCGCAAATGCGCATCCTGTGTGTCGAGGATTCCGACATTGACTTCGAACTGCTGCAGTTCGCCCTGCGCGCCGCCGGCCTGGCGCATAGCGCGATCCGGGTCGAGGATGAAGCCGGCATGCGCGCGGCGCTCGCCGACAGCGAATGGGATGTGGTGATTTCCGACCACAATCTGCCGCGCTTCTCCTCGGCCGCGGCACTGCGTGTGCTGCGCGAGCTCGAAAGCGACACCCCGTTCCTGATTGTCTCGGGCGCCATCGGAGAAGATGCCGCGGTGGCGGCGATGCAATCGGGGGCTGACGACTACCTGATGAAGCACAGCCTGAAGCGGCTGGCGCCGGCGATCGAGCACGCTCTCGCGGCGGCCACCGAGCGCCGCCAGCGGCGCGCCGCCACTTCCGAGTTGCGCGCTTCGCTGGATTACCTGCGCACCGTGCTGACCGCTTCGCCGATCGCCATCATCACCCTCGATGCCGACCTCAACATCACCTTGTTCAACACCGCCGCCGAGCGTGTGCTCGGCATCGAGCGGCGCGCTGCGATCGGCCGGCCGCAGCCGATCGCCCACCCCGACAACCGCGCGGTGATCGAACGCCTGAAGCTGGCGATTCGCGGCGGACCGCTGCAGAACCTTGAAGAAACATGGATCCGCGAAGATGGCTCGGCGCGTGATTTCACCTTCGCCGCCGCCCGCCTGGGCACCGAGGAATCCGCCGGCGTGGTGGTGTTCGTGACCGACAACACCGAGCAGAAGCGCGCCGAACTGACACAGCGCGAAACCGAAACCCGGTTCGCCGCGATCTCCGCCAATCTGCCGGGTGTGGTGTTCCAGATGCTCGCGCGGCCGGAACAACGCATGCTGCTGATGCCGTTTGTGAGCGCCGGCGCGACCCGGCTGTTCAACGTTTCGCCGGCCGAATTCCTGGCCGACCCGGCCCGTTTCGTCGAGCTCCTCGATGCCAGCGACCGGGATGACGTATTCGCCGCCCTGGAGCAGGCCATCCGCATGGGCTCGGTGCTTGAAGGCCAATGGCAGATCGCGCGCAGCGACGGCAGCCGACGCTGGATCCAGCTTTCCGCCACCGCGCGCGAGGCCAACGGCGGCAACTGGCTGTTCGACGGCATCATCACCGACATCACGCCGCAAAAGGAAACCGAACAGGAACTCACCCGCTCTCGCGAGGAGTTGCGCGAACTGACCGCCCATATCGAAGCCCTGAAGGAAGAAGAACGCCGCCTGGTCGCACGCGACATCCATGACGACATCGGCAGCACCCTGGCAGGAATGAAAGCCGACCTCGCCTGGCTGGGGCGCCACCATGCCCCGAGCCAGGCGGTGCAGGACAAGCTGGCCGGCATGACCCGCTTAGTCGACGGCGCGGTGCAAAGCGCCAATCGCATCGTCCAGGCCCTGCGCCCCGGCATCCTCGACTACGGCATCGCCCCCGCGCTCGAATGGCAGGCGCAGGACTTCGCCAGCCATAACGGCATCGAGGTCGCGTTCGAGACCAACGAGGACGAACTGGCGCTCGACATTGAACAATCGACCGCCTTGTTCCGCGTGTTCCAGGAGTCGCTCACCAATGTGTCGAAATATGCGCGCGCGACGCGGATCGAAACCGAACTGTTCGCCACCCCCACCAGCGTCACCCTGGAGGTGCGCGATAATGGAACCGGGCTGGCGTCGGGCGACCTGATGAAGCCATCTTCATTCGGCATTCGCGGCATGATGGAACGGGTGCGTGCGCTCGGCGGCTGGCTGGACATCAGCGGTCCGGCCGGCCAGGGCACCACCGTGATGCTGTCGATCCCGCGACGCCGCCCCGGCAGCGCTTCACAACCCCAACAGGAATCAGCCACATGATCAGCGTATTGATTGCCGACGACCATGCGATCGTTCGCAAGGGCCTGGTGCAGATCGCCTCCGAAAGCCGTGAAATCGAAATGCGCGGCGAGGCCTCCGAATACAGCTCCCTGATGCGCCTGATGAAAGACAACCCGTGCGACGTTCTGCTGCTCGACATCTCGATGCCCGGCAAGAATGGCATCGATGTGCTGAAGATCGTCCATGAGCAATACCCGAAGACCCAGGTGCTGATCCTGTCGATGTATCCGGAAGACCAGTACGCGATTCGCGCGTTGAAGGCCGGCGCCGCCGGTTACCTCACCAAGGACAGCGCGCCCGAGCGCCTGGTCGAAGCGATCCTGTCGGTGTCACGCGGCAAGAAATACATCACGCCACAGGTCGCCGAGATGCTGGCCACCCATCTGGTCACCGACACCGAGGGCGAGCCGCATGAAGCCCTGTCGGATCGGGAGTTCCAGACCATGCGCCTGATCGCCTCCGGCAAGCAGTTGTCGCAGATTGCCGACGAACTTTCGCTGTCGCCGAAGACCGTGAGCGTCTATCGCGCCCGGGTGCTGGAAAAAATGCAGTTGAAGAACAACGCCGAAATGACGCACTACGCGATCAAGCACGGCCTGGTCGAGTAAAACCGCCCGCCCGGCACGGCGTGCGCCTGGCGGACGCCGGCTGATCAGCCGGCCGCGGTGGCGGCGGCCGCAGTCGCCACCGTCGCGGTGACCGTGTTGCCGCAACCGCTGTATTCGAGCGAGGCGAAACTGAGCATGCGCGACATCGCGATGCCTCGACCATGGCTGTCGAACGCACGTTCAGGGCTCATTTCGAGATAGGCCTGCCAGTCGAATCCGGCGCCCTGATCGATGATCGTGAAGCTCAGGGAATCGGCCTGGCGGCGCAGGCGCACTCTGGCGTGTCGCGCCGCGTTTTCCGGCAGCGCCAGGCGCCGCTCGACCTCTTCGCGCCAGCCGCCCTTTTCATTGAGGGCCGATTTCTCGCGATAGCTGATGCCCAGATTGCCGTGCTCGACCGCGTTGACCATCAGTTCGGTCAGGCCGAGCACGGTCTGCTCCGGCTGCGGGCACGCGCGCGCCAGAAACGAGGCCATGCGGCGTGCTTCGACCAGGGTGCGAAAGCGGAATTCGCCCTCGATGATCGCGCCCGGATCGAAGCGGTCATCGGTCAAGGTCAGGCGGTTGCGGCGCTGGTCCAGCGCGGCCTCGACGATCGCCAGCAGGATCTCGCTCTCGAACGGCTTGGTCAGGTAGTAGTAGGCGCCGTTGCGCAGGCCCTCGGCCACCTGCTCCTTGCCGGCCGCCGCGGTCTGCATGATGATCGGCAGTGAAGCGAAGCGCGGGTCGGCGCGCAGGCGGGTCAGCAACTCCATGCCGCTCATCACCGGCATCATGCGGTCGAGCAGCACGGCGTCGAAACCGTCCGGGTCGGCATCCAGCATTCGCCAGGCGACCAGGCCGTTCTCGGCCTGTTCGGTACGGTACGACGGCGAGTCCAGGTGCTCGGCCAGGATTTCAAGGTTCAACGGCTCGTCGTCGACCAGCAGAATGCGAGCCGCGTCGGAACCGATCACAGGTGATGTAGCGGAAATGGTGTTCATGAAATGCTCCTTGATGACGAAACAACGTTTTTCAGCAGACGCTGGAAGGAACGCGCGGCGCGGCGGCGGCCTCTCCAAGCATCGCCGGAAATCGCAACACTAGTGTGGCGCCGCGCGCCGGCGCCGGATTGTTGCAGGCGTAAATGGTGCCGCCATGTGCGACCACGATCTCGCGACAAATCGCCAGGCCCAGGCCGGTGCCGCCGGCGCCGGTCTTGGTCTTGGAAGACTGGACGAACTTGTCGAACACGGCCTCGAGTTCATCTTCGGGAATGCCGATGCCTTCGTCGGTCACCCGCAGTTCCACCAACGGCGCATCACCGGCGCCAGCGGCCGCAGGCTGCCAGGCGCACCGGAGCACCACCCGGCCGCCGTCCGGACTGAACTTGATCGCGTTCGACAACAGATTGCGCAACACCTGCAGCATGCGGTTCGGATCGACCGCTGCCGACAGCGTGCCGCTGACCTCGACCAGCAGGACGATCGCACGCGAGCGCGCCAGCGCCTCGACTTCGGCGGTCGCATCATCGATCAGCCCGCGCAGATCCGTCATCTGGCGCTGCATCTGCATCTTGCCGGCCTCGAGCTTGGACAGGTCAAGCAGGTCATTGAGCAGCAGCAGCAGGCGCGAGCCGCTTTTGTGGATGTTGCGGAAGTAATGCAGCAGCTTGGCGTTGTCGACGCGATCGATCTTGTCGACGCCGAAGCTGGCGAAACTGATGATCGCATGCATCGGCGTGCGCAACTCATGGCTCATGTTGGCCAGAAACTCGCTCTTCGACTGGCTGGCCGCCAGCGCCGACTGGCGCGCCGCCTCGGCGGCGGCCTGCGCGCCCTCGGCCTCGCGGGTCGCCTGCGCCAGCCCGCGGGTGCGCGCCTCGACCAGGCGCGTCAGGTTGTCGCGGTGCGCTTCGAGTTCAAGCTGAGCCAGCTTGGCGTCGTGAATGTCGGACGCGGTGCCGGAGGTCAGGATCGCGCTGCCCTGCGCGTCGCGAAACGCGATGCCGCGGAAACGCAGCCAGCGATACTCGCCGGAGGTTGTGCGAACCCGCGCTTCCCACATGGTGGCCTGCGCGGCGCCCAGCAGCTGGACTGTCGCCTCAAGATGCGGCCCGATGTCATCGGGATGTATCAGCGCCTGCCATCGCGGCGTTTCGCGCGGCAGGCCACCCGGCGGATGGCCGAGAAGCTCGTCGAAACGATCGGAGAAATGAAATTTCCCGGCCCGCAGATCACACTCCCAAACCCCATCCTGTGACCCATCGAGCGCACGCTGGTAGCGCTCGCGACTCTCGCGCAATGCCTGTTCGGCCTGGCGCTGGGCGGTGATGTCGCGCCCGATCGCGACAAAGCGTTCGAGCCGCCCGAGATGATCGAACACCGGTGCGCACTCCATCGCCAGCCAGAAGGCCCGGCCCGCGCGCGCGTAGTTGAGGATTTCGACCGCGAAGCCGCGTTGCGCCGCGATCGCCGTGCGCATGATTTCGACGGTGGCCGCGTCGGTCTGCGGCCCCTGCAGGAGGGCTCCCGGTTTGCGACCGGTGATTTCGTCAAGCCGGTAGCCGCTCAAATCGATGAACGCCTGGTTGACCCATTCGATCGCGCCGGCGGCGTTGCAGATCACCACCAGGCTGGAGGTATGGGCGAACGCGGCCGACAACATGCGCGCCTCGGTCTCGCTGGCTTTCAGCGCGTCGACCAGGCGCCGCCGCACGCTCAGGTCCTCGGCGATCCACCATACAAACTCGTTGACGCCGGCATCAAGCGGCGCGAACGGCGTGATGCGTACCGGCACCCGGATCGCGCCGCGTGCCAGATACTCCTTTTCGTAGGGCGCACAACTGCCCCCCTGCCGCAGGGTCGCGCGCGCCTCTTGATCGGCGGCCGCCGATTCCGGCGCCGTCACACCAGGCTCGCCCAGTTCTCCCAGTTCCTCTTCGGTATAGCCGGTGATCTTGCGGTACACGTCGTTGGTACGGGCAAAGCGACCATCGGCGTGCAACAGCGCGATGCCGAACGGCGCATGCTCGAACAAGGCCGCAAACATCTCGCCGGTATGGTGAATCTGCTCATAGGCCGCGGCGCGCCGCAGTTCGTCTTCCGCCTGCGCGGCGAGCATATGCAGAAGCGCGTCTTCGACGGCGTCGATTTCATCGATGACCGGCGGCCGTGTACCGCCCTGGCTTGCCACATTGCCGATTTGCCGCATCCTCTGCGCGATGGCCACCAGTGCGTCGAACCGGCGCGCGGTCAACCCCCAGGCGATGATCGCGCCGCTGGCGGCCAGAATTCCGGCCAATGCCGCCAGCACCATCATGCCGCCGGTGCCGGTTGCGAGATAGAGCGTCCCAAAAGATGACGCAACTGACGCCAGAGCGACCAGAATTCCAGCCGCCAGCGCATGGCGCAGGCGCAGTGAGCCGACACGTGCGCAGCCGCTGCCGCCATCGACCCGTTCGCTGCCCTGTGGCGGCGCTTGCACGCGAAGAGTCATTCGACCACCTCCGCTGCTTCGGGCGCTTTATTCGTCGCCACGTCGCCGGCGCCTGCGCCTGGCGCGGCAGCGACCGCCACCACCGGGACCTGCACCACGAAGGTGGCGCCACCGACCGCCGCCGGATTGTTTTGCGCATGAATCCGGCCGCCATGCGCCATCACGATCTCGCGGCAGATCGCCAGACCAAGACCGGTACCGCCTGCACCGGACTTGGTTTTCGACGACTGCACGAACTTGTCGAATACCGCCTCCAGTTCGTCCGGCGGAATGCCGATCCCGGTGTCGCAGACCCGGATCTCGATGCCTGCCACCCGCGGGTCGCCGGCGCGGCGTCCGGCCGGCATCGCGTTGGCGCGCACCGAGATGCGAATCCGGCCCCCAGCCAGGCTGAACTTGAGCGCGTTCGAGATCAAATTGCGCAGCACCTGCGACATGCGCGGCGCGTCCCAGTGCGCACGCAAGCTGACGGAGTCGGCGTCGACCTCGATCGCCACCTGGCGCGCCAGGGCCAGCGCCTCGGCCTCGCCCAGTGCCTCGCTCAACAAATCGGCGACATTGAGCGGCTCCGGACTGATCAGCATCTTGCCGGCCTCGAACTTCGACAGATCCAGCAAATCGTTCAACAGGCCAAGCAGGCGCACACCGCTTTTATGGATGTTGCGGAAGTAATGCAGCAGTTTGTCGCGCCCGGCGTCCTGGTGCCGGTCGACCCCGAAGTCGGCAAAACTGAGGATCGCGTGCATCGGCGTGCGCAGTTCATGGCTCATGTTGGCCAGGAACTCGCTCTTGGCCAGGTTGGCCCGCTCGGCGCTTGCGCGCGCCTGCTCCAGGCTGGCGGTACGCGCCTCCACCAGTTGCGCCAGGTGGTCGCGATGCAGCCCCAACTCCTCCTGCGCCAGCCTCGCCTCATGAACATCGCTCATGGTGCCGGCCGTCATTTCCTGGCCGCCGGCCGCGTTGAGTACCACCCGGCCGCGCCGCCGCAACCAGCGATAGCTGCCGTCGGCCGCGCGCATGCGGGTATCCCAGAACGTCGAGACGTGGTTGGCATGCATGCGCGCCACCATGCCGCGATGCTGCGCCAGGTCGTCGGGATGGATCAAGGCCTCCCATTCGGCACGCGTGTAGGTGGTCTTGCCGGAAGGGTAGCCGAGCACGGCGTTGAGCCGGTCCGAGGCATAAAAGGCGTCATCGGAATAACGCTTTTCCCAGATCACATCGTTCGAACCGTCGATTGCATGTTGCAGGCGCTGCTGCGTCTGCCGCAGCACATCCAGCGCCAGCCTGCGCGCCGCCAGCAGTTGATTGAAACTGTCGGACAGCACCTTGATTTCGCCGCCGCAATTGAGATCGACGCGTGCGCTCATGTCAGGGTCGGTGGCGACGCGCCGCACCTCGCGTTCAAGCACAGACAGCGGCGCCAGCAGGCGCGCCATCGAGAGCCACGCGAGCAACCCGCCGCCGAGAGCGATTAAGGCCCCGGCCACGGCAATCGATTGCAAGTCGTACGCAAGGCCCTTGTATGCCTCGGCGGCCGGATAGGCCGTGAATGCGATCCAGTCAGTACCCGGCACCTGGCGTGTCGTATACACCGTCGCAACACCCTTTGAACTCAGCACCTCGCTGCTGCCCTCTTGTCCGGCGCGCGCACGGTCGATCGCGGCATTTCGGCCAGCGGGCAATTGCTCCATGATGCGCGCCGGATCAGGATGTGCGATCAGGATGCCGGAACGGGTGAGCACGCCGACGTAACCCGTGGAGCCGATTCCCTGTCTGGCGAGCTCGCCCAGGAAGCGCGGTGATTGCAGGCGGATCACGCCCGCCAGCATGCCGGCCACCTCGCCATGCGGACCGCGCAATGGCACCAGCAGCAATACCCGCGGCTGACCGCTGGAGCGACCCACGGCCGGACTCGAAAGAACCGTGCGCCCACTATCGCGCAAACGCTTGTAGTACTCGCGATCGGCGACGCTGATGCCGACCCGCCCGGCGATCACCGGAAAATCAGCGGTCAGGCGCCCGTCGATGCGCGCGATCCAGAAATCCTCGAGATACGCGTGGAACTCCCCGAAATTCTTCAGGCGCGCCCGCATTCCGGCTTCATCATCAAGCGGCAATCCGCTCATTGATTTGGCGAAGCGCTCCAGCTGATGGCGCTGCGCTTCGATTTTTGAACCGATCTCGGCGGCCATCCGCTCTGCGATTGCGCCCTGCTGGGCGGCCACACTTGCCTTGAATCCCTGGCTGAAATGGCGGGCATAGAACCATCCGGCAAGGGCCAGCGAGAGGCCGATCAACAGGGCGACCACCAGGGCCATGCGTGTCTTCAGGCCGAGACCGCCGCGCGTGGAAGGCGGGCGATCAGCGGCCGCTGGTTTGCCAATCGCCGTCATGCGGGTTGTTCCATCAGGCGAACCACCGCTGCGCCATCACCAACACCGCCGGCCAGCACCGGCGGCGGCACCAGCGGCATGCGGATCACGAAGCTGGCGCCGGCCGCCGGCGGCGGATTGTTCATCGCGACAATCTCGCCGCAATGCGCGCGCACGATTTCGCGGCAGATCGCCAGACCAAGCCCGGTGCCGCCGGCGCCGGTCTTGGTTTTCGATGACTGCACGAATTTGTCGAACACCGTCTCCAGTTCGTCCTCGGGAATGCCGATGCCGGCGTCGGTCACGCGGATCTCGATGCCGGCGACCACCGGGTCATCCTGCCTGCGCCCGGCGCGCAGGTCGCAACGCTGCGCCGCCAGGGTCACGGCTCCGCCGGCGATGCTGAACTTGACCGCGTTCGAGACCAGGTTGCGCAGCACCTGCAGCATGCGTGACGCGTCCCAGATGACGCTGATCGCCGGTTCGTCCATGATCAGCAGCCGCACGCCGCGTGCCTGGGCCAGCGCCTCGGATTCGGCGGTGACGTCGGCGAACAGGTGCCCGACCGAACCAGGTAGGAGTTGCATCTCCATCTTGCCGGCTTCCAGCTTCGCGAGGTCAAGCAGGTCGTTCAACAGGCCCAGCAGGCGCGAGCCGCTGGCCTGGATGTTGCGGAAGTAATGCAGCAGCTTGGCGCGCTCGGCGCGCTCATGTTTTTCAACACCGAAATTGGCGAAACTGATGATCGCGTGCATCGGCGTGCGCAACTCATGCGACATGTTGGCCAGGAATTCGCTCTTGGTCTGGTTGGCGAGCACCGCTTCCTCGCGCGCAGCGTCGGCCACGCGCGAATGTGCCTCGGCCTCGCGCCAGGCATGCTCCAGCCCGGCGGTGCGTTCCTCGACCAGCCGCGTCAGGTGCTCGCGATGCAGAAGCAGTTCTTCCTCGACCAGTTTGGCATCATGGATATCGGACACCGTCCCCGAAGTCAGGATCACCTTGCCATCTGCGTCTCGGGTGGCGATGCCGCGGTAGCGGACCCAGCGGTAGTCGCCGGCCGCGGTCGAAAAGCGCAGGTCCCAGCTTTGCGCAGAAAATCCCGCATGCATCGCATCACGCCTGGCGATGGTCAGCGGCATGTCGGCGGGATGGATCAGCGCCTCGAAGCCGGTCTTGTCAACCGGCATCTGGTCGGCCCTGCGGCCCAGGATTTCGGCGAAGCGCGCCGATGTGTACACCTCCCCGGTGATCAGATTGCGCTCCCACAGGCCGTCATTCGAACCGTCGAGCGCGCGCTGATAACGGGCCTGCGCCCTTTGCAGCGCCTCCAACGCGGCCCGCCGCTCGCTGATGTCGCGCATCACCGTCGAATAGAACTCGACCTGACCGTCATCGTCCTTGTGGCTGATGATCACCTGTGCCACCGGCAACACTTCTCCCGCGGCGGTGATGAGCTCGGTCTCACCCTCCCAGAAATCCTGCACGCAGGCGGTCGGCACGCCTTCATTGAAGATGCGGTCGACCTCGTTCTGCGAGAACATGCCGGCGATCGAGAACCCGGAGAGCCCTTCACTGCCGATATCGCCGAACGCGCGCCGCGCGGCGGCGTTGACATAGCTGGCGCGCCCTTCCAGATCGAAGGTCATGAACATGTCCGGGCTCTTCTCGATCACCTTGATCAGGCGCGCCTCGCGCGCCCCGGCCTCGTGCTCGTCATGCACATCGGCGATCGATCCGGCCACCAGCAAGCGTCCATCATCGGCGAACGAGCGGCCGCGCACCCTGAACCAGCGGTAGCGCTCGTCGGCCAGGCGGATGCGCACCCGCACGTCAAAGCCGGCGTCACCGCGCAGCATGGACTCGAGCGCGCCCTGCGCGACACCGCGGTCGTCGCGATGAACCCGTTGTTCGACCCAGCGTGACTCGTAATGCGCTTCGAGCGCCGGGAATCCCAGCAGTTCCAGGTACCGCGGCGACAGGTAGCAGGTGTCCGCCTGGATATCCAGCTCCCACACGCCGTCTGCAGTGCCGGCCACCATGCGCTCAAAACGGGTGCGGCTTGCTTCCAGATCCGCGGTGATCCGCTCAGCGATCCGTTGCGCCAGAATCTGGGTACGCAGCAGCGCATAGGCGATCAGGGCCAGCAACAGGCTGATGAAGGCGCCACCGGCAAGCACCGCCGCCTCCTGCAGCGTGCGGTCGGCGCGTCCGTAACCCGTCGGCGCAGAGGCATTCACCACCCAGATGCGCCCGCCAAACGAAAGCGCCTGATTGTAGGTAAGCCGGACCTGGGCGGGTTCCGCCGTGGCACCACTGCCGCCCCGATGGTCGAACAACAGCGCATCGTCGGAATCGCGGCCGCCGCGGTCGACGACTCTGAAATCGAATCCGGGCGGCTCGTTGTTAATCACCGCCGCAAACAGGTCGTGGGTGCGAAACGGCGCATAGACGAAGCCGCGCAGCGCCGCGACCCGCTCGGCGGCGGTTGCCGCCGGCAAGGCGAGATCGAAAACCGGCCGGTACATGAGCACGCCGGGGTGCTGCCGCGCATGGCTGGCCTCCTGAACCAGCGTGACCACCCCCGACATCTGCGTGCTTGCCGACTCGGCGGCGCGGCGCATCGCCTGCCGGCGCGTCGCCTCGGAGTACATATCGAAACCGAGCGCCGCGCGATTGGCCGGATTCTGTGGTTCCAGGTACATGATGGCGTGATAGTCGGGGCGCGGCGTCGCCGGCCGGATCGCGAACGATCCACCGTAGAGTGCACGCATGCCCTGCTCGAACTGCGCCTTGTCGGCAACGCTTACGCGAGCCGAATAGCCCAGACCCTGGATCCCGGGATAGGCCTCCTGGATGCGCAGACCGGCCACAAAGCTCTTCCATTGGTCGCCATTTACACCGGTGGAAGCCTCAAACAAGCTCGCGCCAGCGCTGAGCAGCGCTCCGTATACCTGCATGCGCGCCTCGATCTGTTGCTTCAGACTCCGCACCTCGCTCCTGAAACGCTCGGCGGCACGCTCGTCGTTGAGAGCGCGCAGGTCTTGCCACGCAAATACCGTGAGCAACAGACCGAGGAGCGCAATGCCGATACTGAATCCGCGCGCACGGCGGCGTGCCCAGCGCGCGAGCGTGTTTCCGGCTGCCATGACTGCGCTCTGCGGCGACTGTGCCGGCTGGCTGGCCGCTCCTGCCTCGATAGTCACGCGTCAGGCTCCGCCATGGCGGCCTCGATCAAGCCACGCAGACGCGGTTTTTTCCGCTCTGCTTGGCCTGGTACATCGCGCCATCGGCGCGCGCGATCACCGCTTCGCGATCCTCGCCGGCGGTCAGCATCGCCACCCCGGCGCTGAAGGTGATCAGCACACGTTCATTCTGGTAGAGGAAAAAGCGCCGGGTCAGGGTACGCTGCACGCGCGCCATCACGTTGACCGCTTCCTCGATCCCGGTATCGGGCAACAGCAGCACGAATTCTTCGCCGCCGTAGCGCGCCACCACGTCCGACGGCCGCACCGCGTCGCGCAGGATCTCGGCCAGATGCTTGAGCGCGCCGTCGCCGGCGACATGTCCGAGCTTGTCGTTCAGTTGCTTGAAATTGTCGACGTCAAGCAGGGCCACCGCCAGCGGCATCCCGGCGCGGATCGCGCGCGCCTCCTCGACCGCGAAGGCTTCTTCGAGGCCGCGCCGGTTCAGCACGCTGGTGAGCTGATCCTCCTTGACCAGTTGCCCGACTTCGGTCAGCTCTTTCTCCAGCTGGTGCACCCGCTCGGCATGCACCTGGGCCGCCTGTCGCGCCTGTTCCAGCTCGTCGCGCGAGCGGCGCATCGTCGCCTGGGCGCCGCGGGTATCGGTCAGCAGATGGCCCAACACCGCCGACAACTGGGTGATATCCCCGGCCGCCTCGATCTGGTTGGCATACTGGCCGAACTTTTCCTGGTAACCACCGGTCGATTCGCTCAGATGGTCGAGGCGGTCGATCAACAGGCCGACCATCGACTTGAGCGCCGTTTTCGCCTCTTCCAGGCTGGTTTTCAAGGCGCCTTGCCGATACGCCACCTCGCGAAAACCTTTTTCGGCCTCGCGCAGGGCGCGTGGATCGAGCGGCTCCTTGAGCAGTTCCTCGGCACGTATCATCTGGTTCTTCAACCATTCGTCGCCGGACAGTGCGCCGATGTTGCGCGTCAGGAGCTTGACCAAGGTCACCAGGCCGCGCATCAGATCGTCGACACTCTCGCCACGCAGCTCAAGCTTGATCCAGAAATGCTTGAGCGACTGCGCCAGTTTGTTGAGCTCACGGGTCTCCAGCGCTTCACGCGCCAGCAACGCCAGACGCGCCGCCTCGGTTGCCAGCTCCGGGGTGTAGCCGAGGCGGTCGGTGATGGCGAAGTCGATGGTTTGCGCCAGCATGTCGCGCAACAGCCCGTTCGCCTCCGGATCGGGGGCGCCTCGTTCGAGGACCGTCAGGGAGCCGTGCGAGGTACGCGCCAGCGGCCGCTCGGCCCAGGATTTGACCAGTGCTGCCAGGCGCAGGTAGAGCTTGGCCGGATCGCTTTTCGAGTTTTCAAGCACATGTTCGAGTGCCTCGCGCTTGCGGCCCGGCGGCAGGCCGTCGTGACGCAGTTCCCATTGCTTGAGCAGGTCGCGCACCAGGCTATGCCAGGCCATGGTGTCGGCGCTGGCGGCGGTGCCGACCAGGCGCTGCAGGATGGCACTTGCGTCATCCCATTTTTGCCGTTTCAAGGCCTGCGTCAGGCCCTGCGCGCCGTTGCTGCCGCCAATCGAGAAGCGCGCCATCTCGGCGACCGTGCGTTCCAGCACCTGCAGCACCGGATGGTTGACCGCCTCGCCGGAAATCTCGCTGTAGATTCGCGCGTAGTTCTCGGGCGTCGGCGCGATCCGCCTGACCGCAAGCTGGCGAATGGTTTCACGCGCCACCTCGGTTGGGTTGACTGGACTGGAAACTGTGCTGGACATGGCGGCGACCATCCCTTGGAATGCCGGTGCCGGTCGCGGGGTGCGGCCAGCCTGACTGACCCTCGCAGAATATGGGCATCGCGCCGAATTCGACCCGGCGATCAGGCCGGGTTTCGATCATCAATTCAACCAATTTCAGCCCTCAGGTTTTCGCCGCTGCCGCCGTTAGCCCGGGGAAGCCGTGGTTCATCCCGCCAGACATTCCTCCCTGCCCGCTTTTGATCCGGACCTTCATGTCAATCCTTATCCTGTGCGACCAGCCCGACGAACTCGACGCCATGCTGCAACTTGCGGAGGATGCCGGATTCGAAGCCGTTGACGGCTTCAAACACCCGGCTGCCGCCCTGGATTGGTGTGAAAGCCACGTGCCCGACCTGGTGCTGGTCGATTTCCTGATGCGCGCCAGTGACGGCCTTGAGGTGATCCGCCGCCTGCGCGCGATGCCGGCGCTCAGGGGCGTGCCGCTCGTACTGATGCTGCCGCACGGCTTCGAAGCGGTATCCGCCGCGGCGATCACCCAGGGTGCGAGCGACTTCCTGGCCAAACCGGTCGACCCCACCGAATTCGTCAGTCGCGCCCGCAACCTGCTCGAATTGCGCAGGCTGCGCGCAGCCGCCGCGTCCAGCGAAGCGCGCTGGCACGCCGGTAACACGCAACGGATGAATGTCGTTCACGTTCACTGATCGACGCCATTCATATCGGCCGGCGCCATTGAAGCGCAAGCGGCACAACGCCGCAGACGCGGCCACCTGAACGACTCGCCGCCGGCGCGCTCCGCCAGGCATGCGCGCGCCAATGCCGAATCGCCGTCATGCGCTGGTCGGCGCAGCGCTAGGCGCCGGCACCACTCAAGTTTGCACCCCCAGCGCCGTCAAGCTTGCATACAAGCCAACAGATGACTCTGACTGCCCTCATTTCATGCCGATCCCGGAACCGACCTTCTGCAGCAGGCGCCAATCAACGGCCAGGCCAGCGAGCCGTCCCACGCGCGCCTCACTTCCCGGCCGGCGCGTGACACCATGAAACCATGGCGCTGGCTGTCCCGATTCCCGATCGCCGCTCCGTTGATCGCCACCATGATCATGGTGGCGGCGATTCCGGCGATTGTCGGGCTGTTGCTGTCCGCCCGCGGCCTGGACTATGTCCTGCAGGCCGATGCCGAACGGCGCAATGAGACGATCCTGCGGGTGGCGACCGACGGCGTGGCGCGCGATGCAAGCGGCTTGGCGAAACTGCTTGGCGAACTGGCCGCCGAGCCGGGCTTCGCGCGCGAGTTCGCGCGGCTGCGTTCGCGGCCGGTCGCCGAGCGGGTCGGCCTGGGCGCCAGGATCGAACGCTTCACCGGCCAGGGCCTGACACAGGCGATCGACAACGGCGGCCTGCCGCTCCCCCTCGATGTCGCGCCGCCCGACGCGATCGACCAGCGCCGTGCCGGCGCACGCGCCCTGGGCGGGTCCGGCACGGTAGTGCTTGAACGCAGCGGCGATGCAGTGGTGATCCGCGCCTGGGCCCCGGTCTATCTGAATGGTGGGCTGCAGGGCGCGATCAGCGCCGCCCGCAAATGGGATGACGGCATGGCCGCCGCACTGGCGGCAAACAGTGGCGCGGAGGTCTCGTTCGCCAGCGCCGAAGGGGTCTGGAGCGCATCGTTGCCGGCGGCGCGCCGGAGAGTGGCGCGCGAGCGGGTGACGCGCGCCTTGATGTCGCAGGTGCCCTCGTACAGCCACGATGTCGCCGCCGGCCGCTATACCGTCTACAACCCGATTTACGTCGCCGGTGACAAGCTGGTGATGATCACCGAGCTGGGCAGCGCGCCGCAGGCGGCAATCCGCGCCGAGTCCGGGCAGCGCGTCAGCGCATTGGCCGCGGTGGCGCTGGCACTGGCGCTCGCTGCCGGTGCGCTGGTCACCCTGGTTCTGACCCGCCCGCTGGCCCGGCTGCGGCAGCAGGCGGAAAGGATCGCCCGCCGTCATGGCGCGGTGATCGCGGCGCCGGCATTGCCCGGCAACGAGCTGGTCGCGCTCGCGCGCGCCTTTCATGCCATGACCATCAGCCTGACGCTGCACGTCAGGCGGCTGAATCAGGCGCGCCAGGCCGAAGCCGACAGCAGCCGCGCCCTGGCGTTGCGCGAACGCGAGATGCGCATGCTGGCAATGGTCGCCGACCGCACGCAGAACGCGGTGGTCATTACCGATGCCGCCGGCCGCATCGAATGGGTCAATGGCGGCTTCGAGCGTCTGACCGGCTATGCGCTTGAGGAGGTACGCGGCCGCGTTCCGGGATCGTTCCTGCAGGGGCCGATGACCGACAGCGCCACCTGTCAACTGATGGCCGAGGCGTTGCGGAGCGGCCGCGGCTTCAAGACCGAGGTTTTGAACTACACCCGCGACAGCCGCGAATACTGGATCGAGATCGAAGTGCAGCCGGTCATCGATGACGAAGGCGCCCCGCTGCGCTTCATGGCCATCGAGCAGGACATCAGCCTGCGCAAGCAGCAGGAAGCCGGCTTGCGGGAAGCGCAGAGCTTTCTCGAATCGATGGTAGAGAACGTGCCGGTGATGCTGCTGGTGAAAAGCGGCACCGATCTTACCTACCGGCACGTCAATCAGCGCGCTGTCACCTACTTCGGGATTCCGCGCGAGCAGTTCATCGGACGCACCGATCACCAGATTTTCCCGGCCGATCAGGCCGACGATGCCAACCGCAGCGACCGCGCCGCGCTCGACGGCGGCTGCCCGGTCGAGGTACCGCTGGCGGTGCGCCTTACCGGCCACGGCGATCATCGACTGCTGCGCGTGCGCAAGATTCCGATCAATGCGCCGGGCGGCGGCGTACCGCACCTCTTGTGCATCGCCGAAGACGTGACCGCCCAGGTCAGCACCCAGCGTGCCCTCGAGGATTCCGAGCAGCGCTTCCGCCTGTTCGCCGACACCATGGCAGACCAGGTGTTCATCACCGATCCGGCCAACTCATGTGTGTATTACGTCAACCCGGCAACCGAGCACATCTGGGGCCTGACACCGGAACAGTTATATGACGATCCCGGCTGCTTCAAGCCGATGATCCATCCCGATGACCGCGAACTGTTCGAAGTCCGGCAGCGGATGGAAATGGCGCTTGAACCGGTATACATCGAGTTCCGCATCGCGCATGCCACCCGTGGGGAGCGCTGGCTGTCGCTGCAGACCCAGGCGATCCGCGTCGACAGCGGTGATATCCGCGTGCACGGCGTGTGCAAGGACATCACCCAACACCGCGTGCAGCAGGAGGCCCTGTACCTGGCCAAGGAACAGGCCGAAGCGGCCAGTCTGGCGAAGTCGCAGTTTCTCGCCAACATGAGCCATGAGATCCGCACACCGATGAACGGTGTGCTGGGGATGACCGAATTGCTGCTCGGCACCCGGCTCGACGACCGCCAGCGGCGCTTCGCCGAAACGGTATACCGCTCGGGCGACGCGCTGCTCTCGATCATCAATGACATTCTCGATTTTTCGAAGATCGAGGCCGGCAAGCTCGAACTGCAGGAAGAGGAGTTCGAATTGGCGACCCTGGTCGAAGAAGTGGCCGAATTGCTGGCGCCGCGCGCCCACCAGAAGCGCATCGAACTGCTGCATGACGTGGCGCCGGACGTGCCCACCCGCCTGATCGGCGATGCCGGCCGCCTGCGCCAGGTGATCCTCAACCTGGCCGGCAACGCCATCAAGTTCACCGATGAAGGCGAGGTCATGCTGGCGGTCGGCATGGCACCGCAAGCCGACGGCGAAGCGGATGGCGGCGCCGAAGCGGCGCGCGGGTTGACACTGCGCTTCGAAGTACGCGACACCGGCATCGGCATGGCGCCGGACATGCAGGATCGCCTGTTCCGCGAGTTCGAACAGGGCAGCAGCGCCACCACCAAGCGCTATGGCGGCACCGGGCTTGGCCTGGCGATCAGCCAGCAACTGGTGCGCATGATGGGCGGCGGCATCAGTGTCGATAGATAGCATCACAAGATAAATTAACCTCTGCGGAGAGGGGATGCAACAGAATTTCTCCGCCGCTCAGAAGCTCCCCGGGCGAGTCGTAAAAGGCGACTAAAGAGTGGGGAGCTGTTCTATGCCGGTGGTGCAAAGCCGGTTGGCGGCATAGAACGGACTGCGATAGTCTTCGTTACTACAAGCGGTCCTTAAACCCAAAGAACCAACCACCAACAATATTACATTGGCATCCTGGATCCAAACGCCTATTTGAAAC
>JANPGJ010000396.1:0-1714 GCA_031423955.1 Burkholderiales bacterium | reverse complement strand
CCCGGTTGGGAAGATGCCGAGGCCGCCCTGCGCCCGCTGCACCTGGGCCGCTACCCGATGGAAACCATCAAACGCGTGGCCGAACCCACCACCCTGGTGCTGCGCGACGAGATCCTGCGCAACAGCAAGCGTGCCGACCTTTTCACGCGCGCGCTGGCCGGCGATCTGGGCGAAAAGCCCAAGGCGGAGCGCATGCGTTTCGCCACCAAGCATCCGCTGGCGTTCGCCATGACGCCCTTGATCCGCAACATGGTGCCGTTGCAGGGCACGCGCGCGCCGCTCACCGCCACCGGGCTCGGTGGCGATCTTTCGGATGCACGCCGCAATGCGGAGTCGGTCAAGGCACTGGCCTATTTCCTGGGCGCCGACCTGGTCGGCACCTGCGAGGCCGAATCCTGGATGTACTACTCGCATGATGCCGAAGAGGGCAAGCCGATCGAGCCGTATCACCGCCATTGCGTGGTGATGCTTCTCGACCAGGGCTTCGAGACCATGGAAGGTGCCTCCGGTGACGACTGGATTTCCGGCGCGCAGTCGATGCGCGGTTACATGCGCGGCGCTTTCATCGCCGGCGTGGTCGGCGCGCATTTGCGGCGCCTGGGCTATTCGTCGCGCGCCCACACCAACGCGCACTCCGAACTGTTGCACATCCCGGCGGCGCTGTTAGCCGGCCTGGGCGAGCTGTCGCGCATCGGCGAACTGGTGTTGAACCCCTTCATCGGCCCGCGCTCAAAGAGCGTTCTGCTCACCACCGATCTGCCGCTGGAGTTCGATGCGCCAATCGATTTCGGCCTGCAGGCGGTGTGCAACATGTGCCTCAAGTGCGCGCGCGAATGCCCGTGCAACGCCATTCCATTCGGCCCCAAGGTGATGTTCAACGGCTACGAAATCTGGAAGCCGGATGTCGAGAAATGCGGCAAGTACCGCCTGACCAACATGAAGGGTTCGGCCTGCGGGCGCTGCATGAAAACCTGCCCTTACAATCGCGAAGACCTGATCGAGTCCGACCGCCTGCTGGAACTCTCGATCAAGGTGCCGTCGGCACGCCGCGCGCTGATCGACTACGACGACCAGATCGGCGGCGGGGTGCGCAACCTTGTCAAGCGCTGGTGGTTCGATCTGGAAATCGTCGATGGCGTATGCGTGACCCCGCGCGGGGTCAACCAGCGCGACCTCGATCTGGATCGCGGCGACAAGCTTGCGCGCGAGCAAAAGCTGGCGTTCTTTCCGCCGGCGGTGCAACCTTCGGGCGGCACCACACTATCAACCGTGGTGCCGATTGATCGGGTGGCCGGGCAGAAGGCGTATGCCGAAGCGGAGAAGCCGCTGGCGGCGCGCAAGCGCAGCAAGCTCCTTTCCTGAGCGGCCGTTGTATTGGCTTACGTTTGGTGCCTTCAGGTCCAATAACGTGGTCAGGAATCGACTGAGTACGTTGGCGCGCATCTTGAACTTCCTTGGCCAGCTTCCGCCACATCGGTTTGACTCGCACCTGCCACTATGCAAAAAGTTGCATATTTAGACAAGTATTGATATAGTTTTAGAATGTAGTCCGCACTCAAGCCCTTGGTTTTTTTGGGCAGCAGCCAGGATGACATGCGGAATTTTCCCGCATCTGTGCGTCACGAAGTCGGCTTGGAGCTCATGCGCGTCCAGTTTGGTTCCATGCCCACCAACTACAAACCCATGCCTGTGGTCGGCAGCGGGACATATGAAG
>JANPGJ010000395.1:0-4666 GCA_031423955.1 Burkholderiales bacterium | reverse complement strand
CTGGCCCTTGTGATTGACCGCCGAGTGATACGCCGCATAGATCTTGTGCGGATCATGCCCGCCGCGATTGAGGCGCCAGATGTCGTCGTCGGACATGCGCGACACCATTTCGAGCAGTTCCGGGTACTTGCCGAAAAAATGTTTGCGCACGTAGGCGCCATCGTTGGCTTTGTAGTTTTGATATTCGCCATCGACAGTTTCTTCCATGATTTTTTGTAGCACGCCGTCTTTGTCCTTCGCCAGCAGCGGATCCCAATAGGAACCCCAGATCAGCTTGATCACGTTCCAGCCGGCCCCGCGGAAATCGGCCTCGAGTTCCTGGATGATCTTGCCGTTGCCGCGCACCGGGCCGTCGAGCCGTTGCAGATTGCAGTTGACGATGAAAATCAGGTTGTCGAGCTTTTCGCGCACCGCCATGCCGATGGCGCCGAGCGATTCGGGCTCGTCCATTTCGCCATCGCCACAGAACACCCAGACTTTCCGGTTCGAGGTATCGGCAATGCCGCGCGCATGCAGGTACTTGAGGAAGCGCGCCTGGTAGATCGCCTGCAGCGGGCCCAGGCCCATCGAGACGGTGGGGAACTGCCAGAACGCCGGCATCAGCCATGGATGCGGATATGAAGAGATGCCCTTGCCGTCGACTTCGCGGCGGAAATTCAGCAATTCGGCCTCGGTCATCCGCCCTTCGAGGAAGGCACGCGCATATACGCCGGGCGCCGAATGGCCCTGGAAGTAAATCAGGTCGCCGCCGTGATCTGCGGTCGGGGCATGCCAGAAATGGTTGAAGCCGATGCCGAACAGGGTGCCGACCGAGGCGAAGCTGGCAATGTGGCCGCCGAGGTCGCCGTCGCCCTTGTTGGTCTTGGCCACCATCGCCAGCGCATTCCACCGCGTGATCGAGCGAATCCGCTCCTCCAGCGCATGGTCGCCCGGGCTCTTGGCTTCCAGATGGGTCGGAATGGTGTTGATGTAGGCGGTATTGGCACTATAGGGAAGATAGGCGCCGCTGCGCCGCGCCTTGTCGACCAGCGCTTCGAGAATGAAATGCGCGCGCTGCGGGCCTTCGCGCTCGAGGATCGCCTCGAGCGCCTCGAGCCACTCCCGGGTCTCCAGCGGGTCGGTGTCACCGGGAGCCGGATTGTTCACCTGCGGAAAATTCAGTACTGCAGCCATGTCGTGTTTCCCTCGCTCAATGGTTTGTCTGCGAATGTCGGTTTGCATGCAGCACGCGCACGCATAAGCATGGCGCATGTTGCACCGCTCACGCAACCGGCAGCAGGAAAAAGACTTTTCCCGGCCTGCCATCGCGTTTTTATTAAACACTTACTTAATTTTGTCGGCATGATACACGAGCGGCCAGAAATGGCAAGTGTCCTGGTGCCGGTTGTCAGCCGCGTCAGCAGCAAATGGGTGGCCTTGCGCGGTGTGCGTTCATGCGCGCCGGATCCTGGCATGCCGCATCTGCGCCAACTCAATGCCTTGTCCGCCCTTGCCGCGTGCGGGCGGCAAAACAAGGGATCGCTCGAGGACCCGCATAATCACATCCGCGTCCGCCCCGATCACAATGCCCCAGCCCACCAACAATTCAAGCCCTGTCCGCAGCCCGCAGACCGCTGCCCACCCCGCGTTGCCCGGGTTGGTCAGGCGCCATTGCGCGCGGCAGTTCATGAAACCGGTCGCACCCTACAGCGCCATCGCGTTTGAACGCTTCCTCGCGGTCTGGGACCGGCGCAGCGCGCCGGTGGTGGACGCCGGCTGCGGCACCGGCACGAGCACTGCGCGAATCGCGCGCACGCTGCCGGAGCGGCTGGTGATCGGGGTCGACCAGTCGGCGCACCGGCTGGCGCGCGGCCCGTCGCCGCCCTGCCTGCCGGACAACGCGCTGCTGTTGCGCGCCGACATCGTCGATTTCTGGCGCCTGCTGGAAGGCAGCGGCATCGCACTCCACGCCCACTACATCCTTTACCCGAATCCATGGCCCAAGCCGGCGCAGCTGATGCGCCGCTGGCCGGCGCATCCGGTGTTTCCGACCATCGTTGCGTTGGGCGGGCGGCTCGAATGCCGCAGCAACTGGCAGGTCTACTGCGACGAGTTCGCGCTTGCCCTGACCCTCTTGACCGGACAGGAACACCATGGCGAACGCTTTCGCCCCGCCAGCGCGCTGACGCCATTCGAGGGCAAGTACGCGTCATCAGGCCATGCGCTGTTTCGCGTGCGGGCCGACCTGGGTCAGCCCTCCAGCGCCTTGATCCCGGCCTCGGCGATCTGCGCATCCTCGGCCGACTTGACCCCGGAGACTCCGACCGCGCCCACGCAATGACCATCGACCATGATCGGCACGCCGCCCTCGAGGCCGGCGCCGCGCAGGCCGGCCTGCGACAGTCCTGACAGGAAGGCAAAGCGCCCGCCGTTGATCATTTCCTCGTAGACCCGGGTCTCGCGCCGGCCGAGCGCCGCCAGCCGCGCCTTGGCCGGGCCGAGTTCGGCACTCGACGGCGCCGCACCATCACCGCGCTGCAGCCACAGCAGGTGGCCGCCATCATCGACGATCGCGATGGTGACATTCCATTTGTTGGTCGCGGCGCACGCTTCGGCGGCGGCGGCGATTTTCTTGACGTCGGCCAGAGACAGCAGTGGTTTGGTCAGCATGATTTCCTGTGCTTGTTGGGAATTGAACGATTCATGACAAAAACATGCCTCTGGCGAGGCGGTCATGTTGCTGGAAACGATCAATCGATCGTTGCGGGAGCAGGCATCATACCGAGTTGCGGGCTACCCTCAAGTTTGGCTTGCCGCAAGCCGTTATCCCCATCGAGGAGCGGGCGTCAACCGCCGACCGCGCCGCGCCGCGACCAGGAGAGGGCCTTGCTCGAACAACCGAAAACACCGCCACGCAATGCCGCACCGGCAGCCGCGGCCGCTGCCGCCGCGCAGAAGGCAGCGCCGCAGCCGGGTGAAATGCTCTACGAGGTCCTGCCGGAGGTCCGCTCGGGGCTGCGCCTCGATCTGCGCTACGTGTTGCGCGACGCCAATCGGGTACGCGCGCATCCCCTGCTCAACGTGCTCAACCAGACCATCGAACGGGAACTGTCGCGCATCCGCTTTCCGGTCGAGGCCCTGCAGCGCCTGGCCAACGAAATCGACAGCGTCGCCGACACCCTGCCCGACCATAGTCCGCTGCTCGAACTGAGCGAGCTTGCGCGCGCCTTCGCCCGCGCCCACGCATTCGAGAAGGCCGAACTGGCGCGCGCCGGCGGCAGCGCGCCCGCCGTTGAGGAAGCCGTCGTGCGCTCGGCCAGTGAAGAGGCGCAGCTGCTGCGCACCGCCGCCGCCGCCATCGAGGTGTCGTTCGTCACCACCACCGAGCTTGATGACACCACGCTGGCCGGCTATCTCAACTACTGCATGACCCTGGAGAACTACGACGCGGTGATCGCCACACTCCTGCCGCGCACCATCAAGGGGCCGAAGGTGTGGATCTGGAACCTGCTGCTGGCGGCGATGCGCCTGTCCAAGCATGGCGAGTTCACCAATACCGCGGCACGTTTCCATGCATGGGTGGAGCAGCGCCACCCGGAAGCCCTGAGCGAGGCACCCGACCGCGTCGACGCGCGCCGCTTCTCGACCCAGAAACTGCGCATCCTCGAGCAGAAGGAACTGGGCGTCCCGTAGGGAAACACCAACCCGGGTCCGGCCGCCAGCAAGGCTCCATTTCATCAGGTCCGGGCGAACCTGCCCGCCGTTCGCAAGTCCGTCTTCCAGCAACTTGGTCAGCGACTGTTCAAGCCCTGCGCGTGCCGCTGTTCAGGCCGGCGTCAGCGCTTCCCTGATCTGGGTCAGCGCCGCCGGGTCCTCGATGGTGGTCAGGTCACCCGGATCGCGCCCCTCGCAGATCGCCTGGATCAGGCGCCGGAGCACCTTGCCCGAGCGCGTCTTCGGCAGCACCGTGACGAAATAGACGCGGCTCGGCCGCGCGATCGCACCCAACTGGCCATCGACGGTTTTCATCAGTTCGCCTTCAAGCTTGAGCCGGGCGTCCAGGGTGGCGATCAACCCGCCATCCTTGACCACCGCAAAGCCGACCGGCACCTGGCCCTTCAACTGGTCGGCCACGCCGATCACCGCGATCTCGGCGATCGCCGCGTGCGACGAGATCGACTCCTCGATTTCGCGCGTCCCCAGCCGGTGGCCGGCGACATTGATCACGTCGTCGGTGCGCCCGAGAATGAAGTAGCAGCCATCGGCATCGCGAATGCCCCAGTCGAAGGTCGAATAGGCCAGTTGCCCCGGCACGCTCTTGAAATATGTGTTGACGAAGCGATCGTCGTCGCCCCACACGGTGCTCATGCAGCCCGGCGGCAGCGGCGGCATGATCGCCACCACGCCCTTTTCATCGACCCCGACCTCCTCCCCGGTCACCTCGTGCAGCAGGCGCACATCGTAGCCATACATCGGGTACCCGGGGCTGCCGAACTTGCGCGGCCGGTCTTCCAGCCCGAGCGGATAGGTGAGAATCGGCCAGCCGGTCTCGGTTTGCCAGTAATGATCGATCACCGGTTTTTGCAGTGCCTCGGCGATCCAGCGGTGCGTGGGTTCATCCAACGGCTCGCCGGCAAGGAACAAATGGCGCAGCGACGACAGATCGTATTTGCTTAAGTACGCCGGG
>JANPGJ010000394.1:0-17695 GCA_031423955.1 Burkholderiales bacterium | reverse complement strand
TGCTGGGCATGCCGCGTTCATACTGAAGATAAGCACCATGAACCGGAACGCCGCAACTGGAGCACCATCGCAGGCGCCGCCGGCGACGATGTTCGACAAGATATGGGCCACCCACGCCATCCGCCAGCTGGCCGATGGCGTGAGCCTGCTGCATGTCGACCGCCATTTCATCCATGATCTCGAGGCCGGCCCGCGCTTGAACGAGATGCGCGCGATCGCGCGACCGGTGGCACGGCCCGACCTGACCTATGCCACCCCCGATCATGCCGTTTCCAGCGCGCCGGGCCGCAACTGCGACACCAACCCGGCCGGCAGCCGCCTCATGCGCGACATGCGGCGCGGCACCGCGCAGAGCGGCATCCGCATGTTCGATCTGGGCACGCCCGGCCAGGGCATCGTGCATGTGATCGGCCCCGAGCAGGGCCTGACGCTGCCGGGCAGCCTGATCGTCTGCGGCGACAGCCACACCTGCACCCATGGCGGCTTCGGCGCGCTGGCCTTCGGCATCGGCGCCAGCGAGGTCGCCCATGTACTGGCCACCCAGACCTTGCGCCAGCGCAAACCCGCGAGCATGCGCATCACCTTCGCTGGTCGGCCCGGACCCGGCATTACCGCCAAGGACATGATCCTTTACGCGATCGGCGTGTTGGGTACCGCCGCCGGGCGCGGCCATGCGATTGAATACGCCGGCCCCGCGGTGCGCGCGCTCGGACTCGATGCGCGCCTGACACTGTGCAACCTGTCGATCGAGATGGGCGCGAAGATCGGCATGATCGCCCCCGATGACCTGGTCTACGACTATCTGGCCGACAAGCCGTTCAGCCCGCAGGGGCGCCTCTTCGAGCAGGCGGTGGCCCACTGGCGCGACTTGCCGAGCGACGCCGACGCGCGCTTTGATGTGGAACACGCCATCAATGTATCGAACATCGCGCCGCAGGTGACCTGGGGCACCAGCCCACAGGACGTGCTGCCGGTGGAGGGCCGGGTGCCCGACCCCGCCGCACTTGGCGACGCCCTGCGCCGCGAATCGATGCAGCGCTCGCTCGACTACATGGGCCTGGTGCCCGGCCAGCCGCTTGCCGGCCTCGCCATCGATCGCGTGTTCATTGGTTCGTGCACCAACAGCCGCCTGTCGGACCTACAGGAAGCCGCACGGGTGGTCGCCGGTCGCCAGGTGGCAAGCGGCGTCACCGCCTGGGTGGTGCCGGGGTCGGAACAAACGCGGCGCGCCGCCGAGGCACTTGGCTTGCACCACGTGTTTCTGGCGGCCGGCTTCGAATGGCGCGCACCGGGGTGTTCGATGTGCGTGGCCGCCAATGGTGAAACGGCGGCCCCGGGCGAGCGCTGCGTATCGACTACCAACCGCAATTTCGTCGGCCGCCAGGGACCCGGCGCGCGCACCCATCTGGCGAGCCCGGCGATGGCCGCGGCCGCTGCGATCGCCGGCCACCTGGTCGATGTGCGCCGCTTCGCAAACGTGGCCCGCGCATGAAACCCTTTACCCGGTTGCACGCGATCGCCGCGCCGCTGATGCGCGCCAACATCGATACCGATCAGATCATCCGCATCGACCGCATGGTGGCCAATCCGCGTGACCGCCTTGGTCCCTTCTGCATGGAGGCTTGGCGCTTCCTGCCGGACGGCAGCGAGAATCCGGACTTCGCGCCGAACACCCCGCGCCACCGCAATCCCGAAATTCTGGTGGCGGCGGAGAACTTCGCCTGCGGCAGTTCGCGCGAACACGCGGTGTGGGCGCTGGTCGGCTGGGGCATACGCGCGGTGATCGCGCCCAGCTTCGGCGACATCTTCTACGCCAACAGTTTCCAGAACGGCTTGTTGCCGGTGCGCCTGCCTGCGCCTGAGGTCGCAGTGATCGCCGTCGAACTTGAAGAATGCGCGACGGCCGCCATCGGCATTGACCTTGAGGCCTGCACCGTCACCACCCCGGCCGGCCGCGTGCTGACATTCGCAATCGAACCGGAACGTCGCGAGGCCCTGCTTGCGGGCCTGGATGAAATCGGTGTCACCTTGCGCGACCAGGCTCTCATCGAGGCGTTTCGCCGCGCCGACGAAACCGCGCGGCCGTGGATCTACCGGCAGACCGAACGCGCGGTGGCGAAGAAACTGCTGATCCTGGCCGGCGACGGCATCGGCCCGGAAATCCTGGCGCAGACGCGCCGCGTGGTCGAATGGTTCGCGCTCAATCGCGGCATCCACCTGGAATTGCACGAGGAACTGTTCGGCATCGCCGCCTGGAAACAGCACGGCCACCTGATGCGCGACGCCACCTGGCAAGCGGTGCTCGCCAGCGACGCCATCCTGTTCGGCGCCATCGGTTCACCCGACTACGAAAGCATTCCGCACGAGCAACGCAAGGTCGACCAGTTGTTGCGCATGCGCCACCAACTCGACCTTTACACCAACCTGCGCCCGGTGCGTGCGCTCGCAGCGCTGGCCGACTGCTCGACCCTGCGCGCCGAAGTGCTGGCCGGTACCGACCTGGTGCTGGTGCGTGAACTGACGGGCGGCCTGTATTTCGGAACGCCACGCGGCATCGAGACCTTGCCCGACGGCAGCCGCCGGGTGGTCAACACCATGGCCTACAGCGAAGCGCAAATCACCCGCATCGCCCGCGCCGCGTTTGAACTGGCGCGCACACGCAGCGGCCGCCTGTGTTCGGTCGACAAGGCCAACGTGCTGGAAAACGGCGTGCTGTGGCGTGAGACCGTGTGCGCTCTGCATCAGGCCGAATATGCGGACGTGGAGTTGTCACACATGTATGTCGACAATGCCGCCATGCAGCTGGTGAAGAACCCGCGCCAGTTCGACGTGCTGGTCACCGAAAACCTGTTCGGCGACATCCTTTCCGACTGCGCCGCGATGGTCGCGGGCTCGATCGGCATGCTGCCGTCGGCCTCACTTGGCGCTGCCTCGGCGAGCGGCCGCCGCGCACTGTACGAGCCGATTCACGGCAGCGCACCCGATATCGCCGGCCAGGGCATCGCCAACCCGCTAGGGTCGATCCTCAGCTTTGCAATGTGCCTGACCCACACCTTCGGCATGCCACAGGAGGCGCGCCTGCTTGAACAGGCGGTTGAACGGGCGCTAGAAGCCGGCATGCGCACGCCGGATATCGCGGTGGTCGGCGCTGCAGCGGTATCGACCGTGCAGATGGGTGATGCTGTGATGCGTGAACTGGAGCGGTCGGCGAAATAGGACTTGGTGTTTTGCCGGCGGCATCCCGGCATCCTCCGCTCGACCGATCTCATCAGGTTATCGCTCCAAGCAGCGCGTCAAACCACTGGCTTCACCCATACCGCCGTATCGTGAAACACCGCGCCACCGTTCGGCCAACCCGGCTCGGCGCTGGTCAGCGCGTTGATGCCGATGCCGTTCTCGAAATGGCGATTCGGCCAGATGCCTTCGACCACCACCACCCCGCGCAGCTGGCCCTGCACCGGCTTCACATGCACGATCACGGAACCGCGGTCGTTGCCCAGACGCACGCGGTCGCCTTCGGCCACACCGAGCGAGGCGCAATCGTCGCTGTGCAATAGCGCCGTCGGCCGGCGCTCGCGCTTTTGCGAGCTTGGGGTCTCGGTGAAGGTTGAATTGAGGAAGGTGCGCGCGGGCGCGGCCACCAGGCGAAACGGTTTTTCCGGCGTGGCCTGATCGATCACGTCGAAGTGATCGGGCAGTACCGGCATCTCTTGCCAGCGCCCGCCGAAGCGCTGCCAGTCGGCGCGGAAGTGGTATTTGCGATCGGCGGTGTCGAAGCCGTCAAGGAAATTCATCCGCTCGAACGGGTAGGCCAGGTCCTGGCCGCCGCTGGCGACATTGGTGGCCACATCCCACATGCCGGAGCGCTTCAGGGTCTCGTCCATGATCTCGCGCGCCGTCATGGAAAATCCCGGATGCTCGGCGCCCAGGCGGCGCGCCAGTTCGGAGATCACGAAATGGTTTTCGCGCGCCTCGCCGGGCGCATCGATCAGCTTCAGCGACGCTTGAAACACGGTGTGCCCGGCGGCGGTATAGAAGTCGTCGTGCTCCAGGAAGCAAGTGGCCGGCAACACGATATCGGCAAAGGCCGCGGTCTCGGTCATGAATTGTTCATGCACGCACAGGAACAGGTCTTCGCGCGCCAGGCCGGTATGCACCTTGTGCAAGTCCGGGCACACCATCGCCGGGTTGGTGTTCTGCACCAGCATGGCGGTCACCGGTGGCCCGCCCTTGAGGGCATCCACGTCGCCGGTGAGGATCGGCCCCAGGCGCGACTGGTCGAGATCACGCACGCCCTTGTCCATCACATCCAGTCCCTCGATCAGGGTGCGGTCGATCGGATAAATGCCGGTATGGCCATACAGCGCGCCACCGCCGCGATGCTGCCAGGCGCCAGTCACCGCTGTCAGGCTGACCACCGCATGCATGTTGGCCGCGCCATTGCGCGAACGCGAAAAGCCGTGGTGGGCACGAATGAAACTACGCTTGCTGCGACCGAACAGGCGCGCGAAATCGACAATCGTCGCCGCCGGCAAACCAGTGATCGCCTCCGCCCACTGCGGCGTGCGGGTCGCCACATGCGCGGCCAGCTCGTCCGGCGCATCGGTATGGCGCCGCAGGTAGTCCCAGTCGGCGAAACCTTCAGCGAACAGCACATGCATCATGGCTACGGCCAGCGCGCCATCGGTGCCGGGTCGCGGCGCCAGATGAAGGTCGGCCTTTTCGGCGGTACCGGTACGATACGGATCGACCACCACCAAGGGCACACCGCGTTTCTTGGCTGTCATTGCGTGGGTCATCACATTGATCTGTGTGTTGACCGGGTTGCCACCCCAGATCACCATCAGGTCCGCATGCTCTGCGGCATCCAACAGCGAAGCGCCACGCTTGCTGCCGACCCCGGCGATCCAGCCGGTATCCGACAGCGCCACACAAATGGTCGAATACCAGCGTGAATACTTCATCGCATGGCGCAGGCGGTTGATGCCGTCACGCTGCACCAGGCCCATGGTACCGGCATAAAAATACGGCCACACCGTCTCCGGCCCATGCAGCGCGGCCTTGTCGATAAAGGCCTCGGCCACCCGGTCGAGCGCCTCGTTCCAGGAGATTTCCTTCCACTGCTTGCTACCCTTGGGGCCATTGCGCAGCAAAGGCTTGGTCAGGCGGTCCGGGTGATGCACCCGCTCGGCATAGCGCGCCACCTTTTCACACACCACGCCAGCTGTATAGGCATTGCGCTCGGAGCCGCGCACGCGGCCGATGGTGCGCGCGTCGAGCACCTCGACATCGAGGGCGCAGACGCTGGTGCAGTCGTGCGGGCAGACGGAAGGGGCGATGCGCAGGGGGGCGTTCATGAGTTGCCTTGAGGCGGGCCGGAAGCCTGGAATTGAGAACGTACCACACTCGCAAAGCGCCGGCCGAATGTCGCTTCGAAAGGCGAGGCGATGCACTGATTGAGCAGCGCATCGAGCCCCCTCGGTCGACGCACCGCAACACTATCGCGGGTTGCCCCACATTCTGTAAGCAACGCCCGTTTGCCGCGACTCGATGCCAGGAAAAGTATCAGAAGAACTTGCAAGCACCAGCACGTACACCTCAATCCAGCGTCTGCCGATAACGCGCCAGCGCCAGCGCACCGGCAACCACCAGAAACGCCAGCATTGGCCACAACTCCGGCAGCACCTGCGCCGCACCGTTGCCCTTGAGCATGATGCCGCGCACGATGCGCAGGAAGTGCGTCAGTGGCAACACTTCGCCGAGCGCCTGCGCCCATTGCGGCATGCCGCGAAACGGAAACATGAAACCGGACAATAAAAGCGAAGGCAGGAAGAAGAAAAACGTCATCTGCATCGCCTGCAACTGGTTGCTGGCGAGCGTGCTGAAGGTGAAGCCGACCGCCAGGTTGGCCAGCAGGAACAGGCCGATCATCGCCATCAGCAGGCTGAAGCTGCCCAGCATCGGCACCTCGAACAAGAGCCAGGCGGCGGCCAGGATCACGCCCAGCTGGATGTAGCCGATCACCACGTAGGGCAGGATCTTGCCCAGCATCACCTCGAACGGCCGCACTGGAGTGGCGAGCAGGTTTTCCATCGTGCCGCGCTCGCGCTCGCGGGTCATCGCCAGGCCGGTGAGCATCACCATCGTCATGGTGAGGATGGTGCCGATCAGGCCGGGCACGATGTTGTAGCGCGACAGCCCTTCCGGGTTGTAACGGCGGTGCACCCGCACCTCGTAGGGTGCGGCGGCGGGCTGCAGGCCGGCGAGCGGGCCTTTGAGTTCATGGCCCAGGGCCTGATTTGTGACCTGCCCGAGCGCCGCGATCGCGTTGCCCGAGGCCGCCGGGTCGGTGGCATCGACCGCGATCAGGATCGCCGGCCGTTCACCGCGAATCAGGCGGCGCGAGAAATCGGGCGGAATCACCACCATGAACTGCACCGCGCCGGATTCGATCAGGCGCTCGCCTTCGGCTTCGCTGCCGGTCTGGTGGGTGATCCTGAAATAGCCGGTGTTCTGCAGAGCGGCGCCGAACGAACGTGCCAGCGGCCCGGTGTCGGCTGCCACCATCACCGTCGGCAGGCCCTTGGGATCGGTATTGATGGCGTAGCCGAACAGCACCAGTTGCAGGATCGGCACGCCGATGGCCATCGCAAAGGTCAGGCGATCACGCAGCATCTGCTGGAATTCCTTGATGAATACCGCAAGCGCGCGCTGCGCTGAGAAGCTGCCCATCATGCGGCTCCGGCGGCAGCGAAGTTGTCGGTGGCGGTGGCGATCAGGCTGATGAACACATCTTCCAGGTTGGCGCCGGCGCGGGTAACTGTCAGGCCCGCGTCGAGGCGCAGCGGCGCCAACGCCGCATCGAGCAAAGCCGCATCGCGCCCGGTCACATGCAGGGCGTTGCCGAATGCGGCCACGCTCAGCACCCCCGGCGCGGCCTTGAGCGGCTCCACCAGGGCCGCCAGTCGCGGCCCCTGCACTTGCCACACCGTCAGTTGCGCGCCGGCGATGATCTCGCGTTCACTGCCGCGTGCCAGCAGCTTGCCGTAGGCGATGTAGACCAATTCGTTGCAGCGCTCCGCCTCGTCCATGTAATGGGTTGACACCAGCACCGTGATGCCCTGCGCGGCCAGCGCATGGATCTGGTCCCAAAAATCGCGCCGCGCTTTCGGGTCGACCCCGGCGGTAGGCTCGTCGAGCAGCAACAGGCTTGGTTCATGCATCAGGCAGGCGGCCAGCGCCAGCCGCTGCTTCCAGCCGCCCGACAGCGAGCCGGCCAATTGCTTTTGCCGCTCGACCAGGCCGAGGCGCGCCAGCGTCTGGTCGACCGCCGCCCGGCGGTTCGGCAACTGATAGAGGCGGCCGACAAAGTCGAGGTTTTCACGCAGGCTCAGGTCGTCATACAAGCCGAACTTCTGTGTCATGTAACCGACCTGCCGGCGAATCGCGACACTGTGCGTGGCCAGCGGCAAACCCAGGCAGGTGCCGCTGCCGGCGTCCGGCGTGAGCAGCCCGCACAGCATGCGGATGGTGGTGGTCTTGCCGCTGCCGTTGGGCCCGAGAAAACCGCAGATGCTGCCACGCCTGACCTGCAACGAGAAGTCGTCGACCACCGCCCGTCCGCCGTAGCGCTTGGTCAAGCCGTGTACATCGACGGCCAGTTCGGCGTCGTTCATCAGGGGCTGGCGCTGGCACGCCGCACATCGACCGGCTGCCCGGGCCGCAGGCGCGCACTGTCCCGGGCGTCGGGTCGCGCCTCGACCATGAACACCAGGCGCGAGCGCTGCGCGTTCGAGTAGATCACCGGCGGGGTGTATTCGGCCTGGCTGGCGATGAAGTCGATGCGCGCGGCGATCGGCGCGCCGCAGCCGTCGCAATGAATCGACACCGCCTGCCCGACCGCGATCGCGCCAAGCTCGCCTTCGGGCACGAAAAAGCGCGCCTTGGTGCCGCCCGGCGGCAACAGGGCCACCACTGGCTGGCCGACATTGACCCACTCACCGACGCGAAAGAACGTATCGGCAACCCAGGCGTCAGTCGGCGCGCTTTGCAGCTTCTGCCGCTCGCGCCAGCGTGCCTGCTCCAGCTGGTAGGCGGCGGCATCAGCGGCAGCTGACGCGGCATTGCGCTCGTCGCTGCGCGCCGGCAGGCGGGTCACCCTGAGTGCCGCTTCCAGTTCGACCACCCGCGCCTCCGATTGCCGCGCCGCGCTGCGCACGTCGTCCAGTCGCGCAGCGGAAATGAAACCCTGTGCCACCAGTTGCTGCTGGCGCGCCAGCTCCCTGGCGGCCAGCGCGGCCTGTGCCTGCGCCTGCGCCAGTTGCGCACGGGTGACCGCGATCTCGTCGCCGCGCTTGCCCTTTTCAGTATTCGCGGCCTGGGCACGAGCGCTGGCCACGCGTGCCTGCGCCTCTTCGGTGGCGGCCCGTTCGTTGGCGGCATCCAGCGTGAACAGCGACTCGCCGCGGGCCACATTGCGTCCACGCTGCGCCGCAAGCGCGGTCAGGCGCCCGGCGAGCGGCGCTGCCACGTAGACGTAGTCACCTTCGACGTAACCCGACCAGCCGGCATCCACCGGCTTGCCGCAGGCACTCAGCAAAGCAATGGCGCACAACAGAAACCCGGTGCCGATTCGGGTGTGCCGCATCACCTGCCTCCGCCCCGCTTGCGGCGCGCCGGCGCCGCCACCTCATGCCCCTGCAATGCCGCCAGCGCCAGGTCAACCCGCTCCTCGAGCGCCGCGTCATCGAGCACCTGCTGTTCGAACACCACGCCAAGCGGCGGCGGCGCAACGCCGGCGTCGATCAGGCCAGCAGCGAAAATGATCGGCATCACCAGTGCGCCCATCAGGAAAGCGAATTGTTGCAGCGGCGGCAGCCGCCGCAATGCGCGTTCAGCATGCGCCTCTTCGAGCAGGCCGGCAAGCAGCCTGATGTGGCGCGGTGCGTTGCCGCGCATGAATTCACGCGCAACCTTCTCGCCGGCCATGGTGTCGATCCAGATGCGCGCCAGCAGGCGGCGATGGTCGCGCGCAAAGCGCGCGAAGCTCACCAGCGCCGCGCGCAGCCGAACCAGCGCCGGTCCCTCATGCCGCGCTTCGACCTCGAGGCCGGCGAACATTTGCTCATACATGTCCTGCAGCAGCTTGCGCAGGAACAAGTCCTTGGTCTTGAAGTGGTAGTGAAACATGCCGACATTGACGCCGGCATGCAGAGCCAGCGCACGCAACGATAGCCCGGCACAGCCGGTAGCCGGAAACAAGACGCGACCACTGGCCAAGAGGGCCTGATCGATTTGCCTGGAAGGACGTGCCATGGATAATTATTAGTCAATCACCTAGTAATTGTCAATCATGCTGACCCAGGCATCGACAAACGCGATTTGCGCAGTTGCCGCATTACAATTGTCGAGCGGTTCAGGCAGATTTTTTCCGACAACAGGAGTGATCGATGAGCAGTTGCAAAATGCTTCACGTTGATGAATAGCGACACCGCGAGCGCAGCCGCCTGGCTTGCGGGGCGCAAGCTTTCGCTGCCGGCAGCCGATGCCGCCGACATCGCCAAGTCGGTGCGCGGCCTGGAAGCGGCGATCGACGCGGCCGCCGGCACGCTTGACGTGATGCAGTTGCCCGAGCCATTCCAGAATTGCCTGTCACGCCTGGCCGGCGCTGAAGCGCCGCAGCCGTCGCAGTCGATCGCTGCTGCCGATGCAGGCTGGACCCTCGATCATCTCGCCGCCGGCAGCATCGGCAGCGAGGAATGGGTCAGACGCTGCCTTTCCAGCATCGAGAACCACGCGCCTGCGCGGCTTGCGTGGCTCGAAGTCGATGCCGACCAGGCATTGCGGCAAGCGCGCGCTCTTGATACCGAACGGGCGCATGGCAGGATTCGCGGTCCCTTGCATGGCGCGCCGATCGGCATCAAGGACATGTTCGAAGCCGCCGGACGGGTCGCCAGCTGGGGCTCGCCGATGCGCGCCGGCGCGGCACCGGCACAGCGCGATGCCACCGTGGTCGAGCGCCTCAAGGCGGCCGGGGCGATTGTGCTCGGCTTCCAGCACATGGCCGAATTCGCCATGTCGCCGACCGGCCTGAACGCAAGCCTCGGTCCCGGCCGCAACCCGTGGAATGTCGAACATGTCTGCGGCGGCAGTTCCAGCGGCGCCGGCATGTCGGTGGGTGCCGGCCATGTGCCGCTGGCGATCGGCTCCGACACCGGCGGCTCGATCCGCCTGCCGGCGGCGATGTGCGGCGTCACCGGCCTGAAGCCGACGCAATACCGGGTCAGCCTGGCGGGCGCGATGCCGCTGTCGCCCAGCATGGACTGCATCGGGCCGCTTGCCCGGTCGGCAGTTGATTGCGGCTGGGCCTACTGCGCGATCGCTGGCGCGGACGCGCGCGACGGTTCATGCCTGCCATTGCCGGCGCCGCAACCGGGCTGGATGCAGCCGCTGCAACGGCAGCTGCGCGTCGCCGTGCCCACGCTTTCGACCGGCGAAATCCTGTCCGAGTCGATGCATCGTGTGTACCTTGAGACCTGCCGCGCGCTCGCCGATGCCGGGGTAGAGTGCGTCCAGGTGCGATTGCCCGACATGGCGCTGTATGCGCATTTCGGTTCCGTCGTTCTGGCGGCGGAATCGGCGGCGATCCATCGACAGTGGCTCAACAAGTCGGACAACAAGTACGGCAGGCAGGTACGGCGGCGCCTCTCGCGCGGTTTGCTGATCGCCGGCTTCGACTACTTCGACAGCCTGCGCATGCGCGCGAAAATGCTCGAAGAGTTCCTTGCCACCCACATGCCGA
This sequence comes from Burkholderiales bacterium, assembly GCA_031423955.1. Classification (GTDB taxonomy): domain Bacteria; phylum Pseudomonadota; class Gammaproteobacteria; order Burkholderiales; family JAEUOS01; genus JAEUOS01. The sequence continues at coordinate 6,894 of JANPGJ010000394.1, read as the reverse complement.
ATGTCGATGCGATTGTGCTGCCGGTGACACCGGACGTCGCACCGCTTGTGGCCGACACCATCGGCGGCGACGAGTCCGGGCTTGAAGTCAAATTCTCCCGTCTGTCGATGTGGACCCGCGGCATCAATTACCTTGGCCTGCCCGCCCTGGCGGTTCCGGCCGGCACTGGCGATGGGGGATTGCCGCTGGCGGTGCAATTCATCGGTTGGCCGCTTGGCGAGGCGCGCATTCTGGCGCTCGGCAAGCGCTTTCAGGAAGTGACCGACTGGCACCGCCGCCGGCCCGCCTGATTTCAGGATCGATGATGATCAATGCCGCAATCGTTGGAATGGGCCGCTGGGGTCAGCGCCTGGTCGATTCCGTGCAGGGAGACGGCGTCGAACCGAGCGCACTCATCCGTTTCCGCAAGGGAGTGACGCGTACGCCCGGCAAGGTGACTGACTATGCGCGCAAACGCGGCATCACGCTGGTGGATAGCTACGCTACCCTGCTCGCCGATCGCGAAATCGATGCGGTGGTGCTTGCAACACCTCATAGCGACCATGCGGGGCAGGTGCTTCAGTGCGCGCAGGCCGGGCGCCCGGTATTCGTGGAAAAGCCGCTCGCACTCAACCTGACCGATGCACTGCGCCTGCGCGCGGCCTGCGAACAGGCCGGCGTGCTGCTTGCCGTCGGCCACAACCGCCGTTTTTTCCCGGCCATGCGCGAGTTGAAAAGACTGGCCGGCAACGGCAGCCTCGGCAACCTGCTGCATGTCGAAGGCAACTTCTCCGGTTCGTTCGGCCTCGAATACGATTCGTCGGTCTGGCGTGCCAGCGAGAAGGAAGCGCCGGGGGGCGGCCTGACCCTGATGGGCGTGCACATTTTCGACGCGATGATCGACTTGCTGGGCCCGATCGCATCGGTCGGCGCGACCAGCCTTAGGCAGGTGTTGAACATCGAACTCGACGATACCTCGGCCGGTGTGCTGCGCTTCGCCGGCGGGCAATCCGGCTACATGAGCACCCTCACCGCCTCGGCCCGCCTGTGGCGCCTGCAACTGTTCGGCACCAGGGGCTGGGCCCATGTGCTCGATCACGAGATCCTCGAGCTTGGCATGGTGGGGCAGGCGGTGCGCCGCCTGACCTGGCCGGCGGAAGACGCCGAACGCTACCTCATGCAGGCCTTCGCCGCCGCGCTGGCGGGCACGGCGCCTTATCCGGTACCGCTTGACGACGTGTTGAACGGGGTTGCCGCGATGGATGCGTTCGTGCGATCGGCCGCGCAGGGCGGCGCCATTGTCAAGGTGAATGGACATTTCGCATGACCGCGGTCGCGCTGCCGCGGCATGACCTGTTCGGCCGTGGCTTGCCGTCAGCCCGGCTGAATGTCACCGCTTCGTCGCCGCCCCTGACCTGAACCGGCGTGCCGGCGGAATTCGCTGGCCTTTGTGCAATCATCAGGCAGGGACGATCACCTGGAGAGTCACGATGCAAGTCATGTCAGTCGAAGAAATCGCGATGCTGCGCGACACCGCGCGCCGCTTCGTGCGCAACCGCCTGGTGCCGCTCGAAGAGCAGGTGGAAAAGGCCGACGACATCGAGCCGGCCCTGATCGCGCAACTGCGCGCCGAAGCGGTGGCGCTCGGCCTGTACGGATTCAACCTGCCGGAAAACCTGGGCGGGCCGGGGCTGCCGGCCGACGCCAAACTCGCCGTCCTGGAAGAAATCACCTACACCTCGGTGCCGCTGACCGAAGCGGCCGGCTATCTGCCGCTGTCCTTGAGCTTTTGCAATGCCGAGCAGCGCGCCCGCCTGCTGCCCGGCCTCCTGGCCGGCAGGAAGGTGATCACCTATGCGATGACCGAGCCGGATGCCGGCTCGGACCTCGGCGCGATCCGCATGCGCGCCGAGAAACGGCCCGGCGGCTGGGTGTTGAACGGCAGCAAGCAGTTCATCTCGCACGCCGAGACCGCCGACTACATCATCGTGCTGGCCTTAACCGATGCCGGCGCGCCACTCAAGGGCAAGCTGACCACCTTCATCGTCCTGCGCGACAACCCCGGCCTGACCGCCATGACGCGCTTTCGCAAGATGGGCTGGCGCGGCTATCACCTCAATGCGTTCACCCTGGACAACTGCTTCGTGCCCGATGCCGACGTGCTGGGCAATCCAGGCGACGGCTTTCTGGCGATCATGGCATCGATCAACAACGACCGGATTTTTTCCGCCTGCCGCTCGCTTGGCCTGGCGCGGCGCGGCCACGACATGGCCTGCGCCTGGGCGAAGGAAAGGGTGGCGTTCGGCACCACGCTGGCGCAGCATCAGGGCATCGCGTTCATGATCGCCGACAACGATATCGAGATCGAGGCCGCGCGCCTCCTGATGTATCGCGCCGCCCACCTGATCGACGCCAATGATCCGGCGGCACGCATCGCCGCGTCGCGTGCCAAGCTGTATGCCAGCGAAATGGGTTGCCGCGTCAGCGACCGCGTGCTGCAGATCTTCGGCGGCATGGGCTATATGTGCGACCTGCCGGTGGAACGCTTCTACCGCGACGCACGCGCCTTCCGCATCGGCGAAGGCACCTCGGAAATGCAGCGCATCCAGATTGCGCGCCACGTGTTGTCCGACTGATCGAGCGAAACCACCTGCCTATGCCATTCGCCGCCGTCAAATCAATGCCCGCGCAGTCGTTCGCCGCGCTGCTCGAAACCTGGCCTGATCGCCCGGCGTTTCACGCCGGCGCCCATGCGGCCACCCGTGCCGAACTGCTTGCACAATCACGGCACGCCGCCGCCCATCTTTCCGCGCTCGGCTTCCGGCGCGGCGACGTGCTCGCCGTCTGGCTGCCGGACGGCGCGGCGTGGCTGCAATTGCTGTTCGCAGCAGCGCAACTCGGTGTGCTGATGGTGCCGATCAGCACGCGCTACAAATACGAAGAAGCATTGCACGTGATCCAGACTTCGCGCGCCAAGGGCATGGCGGTGGCGACCGATTTTCTCGGTGTCGACTTTGTCGGCATCGCGCGGCGCATCAGGTCCGAGGTGCCCGCGCTCCTGCACCTGTTCGAAATCGACACCGCGCGTGGCTTCTTCGCCCCCGCAGTGGCCGCACCGGCCGCGACAGCGACGACAGCGACCAGCGGTGGCCCCGCGGATCCACTGTGCATTTTCAGCACCTCCGGCACCACCGGCAAACCCAAGCTCGCGGTGCACGACCAGCATGGCATCGCCCTGCACGCGCGCAACGTCGCAGCGCGCGCCGACATCCGGCCCGGCGACGTCATGCTGTGCACCCTGTCGCTCTATGGCGTGCTGGGTTTCGTGCAGGCGATCAGCGCGCTGGCCGGCGGCGCGGCCTGCGTGTTCCTGCCGGTGTTCGACGCCGCCGCCACCGCCGCGGCGATCGAGCGCCACCGCGTCACCCATTTCTTCGGCTCTGACGGCATCTTCGCGCCGGTGCTGGAGGTGCCGGGCCACTCGTTTGAGACCTGGCGCTTCGGCGGCCTGGCGGAATTCGCCGGCATCGGCGCGGCCGTCATCGAACGCGCCGAGCGGGCGCACGGCGTGCGCCTGATCGCGCTGTATGGCTCGTCGGAATGCTTCGCAGTGGCGGCGCTGCGCTCGCCGCACGACGACGTGGCGACCCGCAGCATCGCCGGCGGCACGCCGATCACCCCGGAGGTCGAGTTTCGCGTGATCGACCCCGGCAGCGGCCAGGTCCTGGGTGATGGCCAGCATGGCGAACTGCAGATGCGTGGCTACAACGTGATGTCGGGTTACCTCAACAATCCGGCCGCCACCGCCGCCGCGCTCAGCCCGGATGGCTGGTTTTCCACCGGCGACCTGGCGTATGCCGACGGTGCGGATTTCGTCTACCTGTCGCGACTCAAGGACAGCCTGCGCCTGCGCGGCTACCTGGTCGACCCGACCGAGATCGAGGCCTTCCTGTGCCGCCATCCCGCTGTGGCGGCGGCGCAGGTGGTTGGCGTGAACCGGGTTGGCGAGGGCGATATCGCGGTCGCGTTCGTGCGGCGCGGCGCCGATGCCGCCGATGCCGCCGACGAAGCCACGTTGACGGCATACTGCAGGGCCGGCATGGCGAACTACAAGGTGCCACGGCGCATCGTGTTCGTCGATGCGTTTCCGCAGACACAGGGCCCGAACGGCACCAAGATCCAGAAGAACAAGCTGCGCGAGATGGCTGAAGCACTGCTGGCGCAGTCGTGACCCGCGACAACGGGTTGAACGACAATCACCAATCGAAAACAACCGGGGACCAGCATGAAACGTGGTGAAGTGAAATCGGACATCGCCTGGGCAACGCCGACCAAGGTGGTGATTCACGGGCTCGATCTGTGCGAACAGATCGTCGGCAAGCTCGATTTCGGGCAGATGACCTTCCTGCAGATCTTCGCTCGGTTGCCGCGCGATGCCGCCGAACTGCGCATGTTCAACGCGATGATGGTGATCCTGGTCGAACACGGCATCACGCCTTCATCGCTGGCCACCCGCATGACCTATTGCGGCGCTCCGGAGGCGGTGCAGGCGGCGGTGGCCGCCGGCCTGCTCGGGCTCGGCTCGGTGTTCGTCGGCTCGCTCGACAACGCCGCACGCATGCTGCAGGAGGCGATTCCCGACAAGAACAATCCGGGCGACATCAAGGCGCTGGCGAAGGGCATCGTCGATGCGTTCCGCGCGAAGAAGGAGATCATCCCCGGCGTCGGCCACCCGTTTCACAAACCGATCGACCCGCGCACCCGCGCCCTGTTCGAGGTGGCGCGCGAGACCGGCTACTACGGGCCGTATGCCGAACTGATGACCGAGATCGGCGCCGAGGCCGAACGCCGCACCGGACGCGTGCTGCCGGTCAACGTGACCGCGGCGATGGCAGCGGTGGCCTCACAGATGGACATTCCGTGGAAAGTCTGTCGCGGCCTCGCCGTCGCGGCGCGCGCGGTCGGCCTGGTCGGCCACATCCTCGAGGAAATGCGCCAGCCGATGGCCGAGGAGCTTTACATGCGCATCGAGCACGAGGCCAGCGCCCACCTGATCCCGAAAGACTGAGGCGGCGCCGGTGTCCGCTTCTCCCGCATCTGTCGTAAGCGACGCAGCGCGCGCCGCAAGGCCTCGCGTGCCCGCGCGCGCGGACTTCCGTTTCTGGACCGAGGAAAAACTGCGCAATCCGGACACCGACCAGTTTCGCCACGTCAACCATGCCGCGATGGTGACGATGTTCGAGGCCGGCCGCATGGAATTGTTCGCGCAACCGGAGGTGCATGTGCTGATGGAGGGCGCCGATCTGGCTGTCGTGAGTCTGGCCCTGCAGTTTCACAGGGAGCTGTTCTACCCCGGGAAAGTGGCGATCGGCTCGACCGTGGTCAGCGTCGGCAACACGTCGTTCAAGTGCCTGCAGGCCCTGTTTGACAGCAAGGATGCATGCGTGGCCTCGGCCGAAGCGGTCTGCGTACTGTTCGACCCCGACGCCGGCCGGGCACAACGAATCAACAATGCGCTGCGCAGCATCCTGCTGGCCGCGCCAACCTGACACCTTGCAATCCCTGATCGAATGACACTTCCTGTTGTACTTTGCACCCTGCCGCTGCATCCTGCCGGCGCCGCCCTGCTCACGCCGCATGCCGAGATTCGCCTCGCGCCCGATACCAGCGCCGCCACGATCTGCGCGGCGGTCGGCGATGCCGACCTGCTGCTGGTGCGCACGCAACTGCCGCCCGACCTGTTCGAGCGGCCGAACCGCCTGCTGGGCGTGGTGCGCAACGGCACCGGGCTCGACCTGATTCCGGTGGCATCCGCCACCCGGCATTGCATTCCAGTGGCCAATGTACCGGGCGCCAATGTGCAGACGGTGGCCGAGTACTGCATCGCAGCGATGCTCGCCTTCAGTCGCAGGCTCGAGACGATGAGTCGCGACCTGCGCACGCAGGGCTGGAACCAGGCGCGCAGCCATACCGGCCACAGCAGTGACCTGGCCGGCAAGACCATCGGCATCGTCGGGTTGGGCGCGATCGGCTTGCGCCTGGCGGCGATCTGCCGCCTGGCCTTCAACATGAAGGTGCTGGGCTACCAGCCGCGCCCGCACCCGGCACCGGACTACGTCAGCCAGGTCAGCCTTGACGATCTTCTGGCCGGGTCGGATTTCGTGTCGCTCAACTGCCCGCTGACTGCCGAGACCCGCCACCTGCTTGACGCCCGCCGACTCGGCCTGATGAAGCCTGGCGCAATCCTGATCAACGCCGCCCGCGGCGCCATCGCCGATGAAACGGCGCTCGCCGCGGCCCTGGCAGGCGGACGCCTGCGCGGCGCGGCGATCGACGTCTTTTCGCAGCAGCCGCTGCCGCGCGACAGCGCTTTTCTCGGCCTCGACAACGTGATTCTCACGCCGCATGCGGCCGGACTCACGCCCGAGGCATTCGAACAAATGAGCGTTGGCGCCGCGCGTCAGATGCTGCAGCTGCTGGCAGGCGAGAAGCCCACTCACATGGTCAATCCGGAAATCTGGGAACGCTCGGCCGCGCACCGGCGCGGCCGGCCGATAGCGCAATGAAGCTTGCCACCGGCTTCGGTATCACGCTCGTGCCGGGCATGAAAGCAGTCCAGGCCCATACGCCAAGGTCGGTCCGCATCGTCGTGCCGGGCTCATCGGTCGCCACCATCGCCCGACCGGCGGGCACGCCGGCCACCGACTGCTAACCGCCCTCGATCCGCGGAATGAAAAACACCTCGCAGCCGGGCCGCAGCGGCTGCGAATACACCAGTTCGTGGATCGCGCCGTCGATCGCCACCGAAGTCTCTTCCTCAAGGTGCTCGCCCAGCCCCGGGTAGAGCGCATCCATCGCCTTGATCACCGCGCGCAGCGTGGTGGCCTCGATGTCGAATTCCTTCACGCCGTTGGT
>JANPGJ010000393.1:0-7787 GCA_031423955.1 Burkholderiales bacterium | reverse complement strand
CGTAGGTGCCGCCGATCTCCAGCACCGGCCAGTTGGTCGCGAACATCACGCGTGACGGCCCGAAGGCTTCGATCACCGTTTCGACATACGGGCGCAGCGACTCCTTGGTCCACTCGATGCCGGCGCGCTCGATCAGGCCGGACAGCTTGATGGTCGCGCCGGTCGCGCGGGCGAAAGCCTTGAGGTCGCCGGCCCATGGCTCGAGCAGGCCGGTCATGGTGTCGGGTCGGCCGCAGTGGTTGAGGACCACGCGGACCTGTGGCAGTCGTTCGAGAAGCTGCCGCGCCCGCGCCAGGCCGGGCCATTTGACCAGCATGTCGACGGTCACACCGGCCGCGCCCAGGGTAGTAAGCCCGCGTTCGGTACGCGGGTCGCTCAACCAGTCGGCGCCGAAGGTGCCGGGCGGCAGCGGCCGGATGCCGACCAGTTGCGGGTGGCAAGTGAGCCGCGCCAGGTCGGCCGCGAGCGACTCGGCGTGCAGGTCGGCCCAGCCGATGACGCCGACAATCCGCGGGTTGGCCTTCGCCAGCGCGATGGCGCGCTCGGTTTCGGCCACCGAGTGCGCCGCCTGCACCAGGATCGCGCCGGCGACGCCGCTGGCGTCCGCATGGGCGCGCCAGTTGGCGACGCTGAAGTCGCGCGCCAGGCCGCCGATTTTTTCGGCCAACCAGACGTCGTCGCCGTCGGCGCGGCGCCACAGGTGGATATGCGAGTCGAGGATCGGCGGGTTCATAGCTGGATTGCGTAACGGTAGGCGACGCGCTTGAGCACCTGGCGCAGCAGCCAGTTGGCGCAAAAGCCCATCAGTCCAAGCGTGATGATGCCGACGAACACGTAGTCGGTTTGCGCGAACAGGCGCGCGCTCCAGATCAGGTGGCCGACACCGCTTTGCGCGGCCACCAGTTCGGCGGCGATCACGGTCATGAACGCGTTGCCCAGCGCCAGGCGCGAGCCGGTGACGATGTAGGGCACGGTGGCCGGCACCACCACGTGGGTGAAGATCTGGCGACGCGTCGCGCCCAGGCACTGTGCGGCGCGGATCTTTTCCGGCTCGACCGCCAGCGCGCCGGCCAGGGTGTTGACAAACATGACGAACAGGGCGGTGTAGACGATCAGCAGCACCTTGGACATCTCGCCCAGGCCGAACCAGATCAGGAACAGGCCGATGAAGGCGATTGGCGGGATGTAGCGGAAAAATTCGATATAGGGCTCGACCAGCGTGCGGGTCAGCGCCGAGCGCCCCGCCAGGAGGCCGAGCGGCACGGCGATTGCGCAGCCGATGCTCCATCCGGTGAGGATGCGCAGGTAGGAAACGCCGACGTGCTGGACCAGCGTTCCATCCAGCAGGGTCTTCCAGAAGGCCGCTGCCACCTCCGACGGCGGTGGAAAGAAGATCGGCAGCGTCAGGGCGGAGACCGCCTGCCACACCAGTAGTGTGCCGATTGCAAGCAACGCGTAGATCGCCAGACGGCGCCCGGGGCGCCAGCGCGTCACGGCCAGCGGTGCTGCGACTGCGGTTTCAATGGCGCCGTCAGGCATTGAGCATCGCCTCGGCCTCGGCCTGAATGGTCGCGTTCAGACGGTTGTACAGATCGACATAAGCCGAAGTCATCGCGTGGCGCGGGCGCGGCAGATCGACCTCGACGATCTCCTTTAAATGCGCCGCCGGCCCGCGCGTCATCACACCGATACGGTCGGCCAGCCAGACCGCCTCGCCGATGTCGTGGGTGATGAAGATCACGGTCTTGCCGGTGGCTGACCAGATGCGCGCGACCTCTTCCTGCATGCGCCGACGGGTCTGCGCATCGAGCGCGCCGAAGGGTTCGTCCATCAGCAGGATGCGCGGGTCGTTGGCCAGCGCACGGGCGATCTGCACGCGCTGCTTCATGCCGCCTGACAACTCGCGCGGGAATTTCTTTCGGTGCTTCAAAAGCCCGACCAGGTCGAGGTTGCGCTCGAGGATGGCCGCGCGTTCGGCCGCTTCGACGCCGCGCATGGCGAGGCCGAACGAAACATTCTCCTCGACGGTCAGCCAGGGAAACAGCGCCTGTTCGGTCTGGAACACCACGCCGCGGTCGGCGTCGGGCTTGTCGACCGCGGCACCGAACACCCGTAGGCGGCCGGAACTGGGTTGCTCGAAGCCCGCCACCAGGTGCAGCACGGTCGACTTGCCGCAACCGGTGGGGCCCAGCAGGCAGAAGAATTCGCCCGCGCGGACATTCAGGGTGAAACCGTCGAGGGCGACATAGTCGCTGCCGACGTCGCCGGCTCGCGCGAAGCGCTTGCCGACGGCATCGAGTTCGATCGCGTTGCTCACCGTGCGGCCGGTACTAGAACCCGACGACGCGCGCGGGGTCGATCTGGCGCAGGTACTGCGGCACGAACACGCGGTCCATGTTGGGCGTCTCGCCCTTCAGGCGGCCGTTGTCGCGCATCCAGGTAGCCACTTCGGCGAATACCTTCTTGGCCTCGGCGTCAAGGTAGATGCGCCAGTCGAAGCCGACGCGCTTGAGCAGGTCGGCCGCCGTGTCCACCGGGATGTTGAGTTTCCTGGCGGCGATCTCGGCGGTCTTGCGTGGTTCGGCGCGCACGAAGGCGTCGCATTCGATCAAGGCACGCAGCAGTGCGACCGTGGCTTCCTGGTTGCGCTCGACCCAGGCGCGGCTCATCTGCAGGTAGGTGCGCGTGCGGTAGGCGGTCTCAATGCCCGGCGAGAGCACATGCGCACGACCGCGCATGACATCGAGCCCACGCTGCACCATCGGCTCAAGCCAGACGAAGGCATCGACGTCGCCGCGCGCCATCACCGCCACCTGCTCCGAGGCCGGCTCGTTGACGCCCTTGATCTGGTCCCAGGGAATGCCGTGGCGCAGGCAGTAGCGGTAGAGCGCGTAGTGCGCCGAGGAGCCGAAGATGTAGGCGACGCGCTTGCCCGCCAGGTCGGCCGGCCTGGCGATCGACGTCAGGGCCACGATCTTCAAGTCGTCGGCGGTGATCATGATCGCCGGCACCACCAGGTCGGCACCGCGCGCCAGGAGGCCCATCAACGGAAATTCGACCGTGCCGGAAGTCTCTGCCTGGCCGGCGATGACCGCCTCGGTGCCGAGAAAGCCGACATCGAACAGGATCACGTTGCCGTCGATGTTGTGCTTGCGGAAGATGCCAGTGGCCTCGCCCACATACTGGTGCGAATAGCCGATGTTGGCGCCGGCGGTGAGCCGTATGCGGGTAAGGGCCTGCGCCACTGCCATGCGGGCCTGCAGTGCCGCGGCCGGAGCGGCCGCGGCGGCGGCCAAGACCTGACGACGGCTGATGCGATGGATCATGGCTGTTCTTCTCCCAAGCCCGGAGGGCTCAATGCAGTTGAGTGACCACAGCGGTGTGCGCGTTACCTGATTGTCAAACCAAAGTCGTTGTTGTTCCAAGTGATATCGATACGGCGGCGCAGCATCGCTGGCCAACAGCGGCGTAGCTTTTGCGCGCTTGTGGCGCAGGACGCATTCGTTCGCAGGCGCTTCACTCCATCTTGATGCCGGCCGCCTTGACAATCGGCGACCAGCGGCCGATCTCGTTCTTCATGTAGGCGGCGTATTCCTCGCCGGTGCTGGCGTGAATTTCGTAGCCTTGCTTCAACAGGCGCTCGCGCACTTCGGGGTGCGCGAGCGAGGCGGCCATCGCCTAGTGCAGGCGGCGCTGGATCGCCGCTGGCGTGCGGGCCGGGGCCAGCAGGCCATAGAAGGCCGCGCCCACCAGGTCGGGCATGCCTTGCTCGGCCACGGTGGGCACATCCGGAAACAGCGGCGAGCGCGCTTTCGCGGCCAGCGCCAGTGGCCGCAGTTTGCCGGCATTCACATGCGTGCCGACCGGGCTCACGGCATCGATGAAGAAGGGAATCGTACCGGCCAGCACATCAAGCGAGGCCGGCGCCGCCCCCTTGTAGAAAATCATGTTCAGGTTGGCACCGGTCTTGAATCGCATCATTTCCGACAGCAGGTGCGGCAGGGTGCCGATGGACGCGATGGCCACTGCCACCCCGCCGGGCTGGCGCTTTGAGTCATCGACGATGTCCTTGAGCGATTTGTACGGCGTCGCCGGATGGACCACGAACAGCATCGGGATCGAGACGCCGAGCGAGATCGGCGCGAAGTCGCGCTCCTGGTCATAGGGCAACTTCATGCCGAGCGCGGTATTGAGCGCGACGGTGGCCGAGGCCATCAAGAGGGTGTAGCCGTCCGGCACCGCCTTGGCGACGGCTTCCATGCCGGCGATGCCGCCGGCGCTGGCGCGGTTTTCGATGACCACGCTTTGCCCGAGGTTCTCGGACAAACGGGTGGCGATGACCCGGGTGGAGGCGTCGAGCCCGCCGCCGGCGGCTTGTGGCACGATCAGGCGCACCGCGCGATTGGGGTAGTCGCCTGGAGCTTGTGCCAGTGCGGTAGTGCAGGCGATAGCGCAGAGAAGGGCAAGCGCAAGTCGATTGCGGGCTGGGGCCATCGTCGTTTCCTTCCGGTAAAGGGCGTCAGTCAACCTTGGCGCCGGAGCGTTTCACCACATCGGCATACTTGGCCACGTCTTTCGCCAGCCGGGCGCCGAAATCGGCGGCGCTGCTCCCCACCATTTCGAAGCCGGCGTTGACCATCGGTTCGGCCACCGCCGGATCCCGCAGGATCTTCACCACCTCGGCGTTCAGGCGCACCATGATTTCCGGCGGCGTGGCAGCCGGCGCCACCAGACCGTTCTCGGACTCGAGGTCGAAGCCGCCGCTCTTCATGGCTTCCAGCAGAGTCGGCGCCTCGGGCAGTTGCGCCATGCGTTTCTGCGACGTGACAGCCAGGGCGCGGAACTTGCCGGCCTTGATCTGGGTGAGCGCGGTGGCGAATACCGGAAAGGCATAGTCGGTCTGTTTCGACAACAGGGAATTCAAGATGTCGGGCGCGGATTTGTAGGGTGTATGAAGCGCGTCGATGCCGGCGCCGGCCTTGAACATCTCGCCGCACAAGTGTGCCAGCGAGCCGCTGCCGCCGGAGGCGAAAGCCAGACCGCCGGGCTTCGCCCTGGCGCGCGCAATCAGATCGTCGATGCTCCTGATGGGTGAATCGGCCGCCACCGCCAGCACGGCCGGCGTGCGGATCAGGCCCGTGATCGGCAGGAATTCCTTCAGCGGATCGTAGCCGGCACGGGCGAACAGGCTGGGATTGGCGACGAAGCCGCTGGTGGTGCCCATCAGCGTGTAGCCGTCGGCCGGCGCGCGGGCGACGAACTCGGCGCCGATGTTGCCACCGGCGCCCGGCTTGTTTTCGATCACCACCGCTTGCGAGAAGACGAGCGACAGGCGTTGTGCGACCACGCGCAGAATCACATCGAGCGGGATGCCGGGAGGGAACGGCACGATGATGCGGACCGTGCGGTTCGGATAGTTGCCGGCTTGCGCCAGCGTCTGGCGTGCCGGACCCAGACCCGCCAGGGCGGCTGCGGCACCTGCCGTGAGGGTTCTGCGTCGCTGGTTCATCGGCTTGGGCTCCATCAAGTTGCTGCGCGCAGGCCAGGCTCGATCCACACCTCGCCGACCTTGCCGCTGTAGCGATACACGCCGTGGCGCTCATAGAGCTCCCAGAACACCGGCGCGCGGCGGTCCAGCCCGACGTCAAGGCCTTCGAAGGGCCCGAGCGACATGGTGGGCGAAAGTTCGGTCCAGGCAATGCGTTCGCAGCCGTCGAGCAGCAGGCGGCCGCGGCCACGCCGCTTGCCCAGCGCTTCGTACTCGATCACGGCTTCGTGCGCGCCAGGCCCCAGGTTCACCGGCACGAAATTGGCCGGCTCGCCGAAGCCGTTGTAGTGGAAGTTGAGACGGTCGGCCTCGACATACATCACCATGCCGGCGATGGTGTCGCCCAATGACCACAACACGCCGGCGTCGCCGGCGCGTTGATCGAAGCGAACGCGGATGCGAAACGCGCGATTGCCCACCAGCGGAAAGACGTCGCTGCGGTGCGCGGTCTGCGAGCCCGGCAGAAAGCGCCGCGGGCGGTCGGCGCGCTCGCGCAGGAAGGCCGGCGTGTCGCCGAACTTGCCGGGCCGGCCGCGGTTGTCGAGCGGGTAGACAAAGTATTTCCAGGCGGCCTCATCGAAGGCGTCGACCAGTTCCTTGAGCTTGTCCGGGTGTTTGGCGGCTAAGTCGGTGGACTCGGAAAAATCCTCACTCAGGTTGTGCAGGGTCCAGTTGTCCATGTCGATCGGCGTATCGCGCACCTGCAGCGAACGTGCCAGCCACCCGTCGCGGTAGTAGGCGCGATTGGACCAGCATTCGTAATACTGCTCGCTGCGCGGCGAGGGCGCATCGCCCAGCAGCACCTGGGCGCAGCTCTTGCCGTCGAATGCGCGAGCCGGCTGGCCGTGGCTGGACTCCAGGCGCGGCACGCCGGCCATGTCGAGCAGCGTCGGCATGACATCGGTGACGTGCATGAATTGCCTGCGGATCGTGCCGCGATCTTTCAGCTGCGCCGGCCAGGAGGCGATGAAACTCACGCGCCGGCCGCCGCCGCCGGTATAGGTCTTGAAGCTCGGGAAGGGCGTGTTGGATACCTCGCCCCAGGCGGTGGGGTAGAGCGAAATGCTTTGCGGCCCGCCCAGTTGATTCAGCATGCCGCGCTCATGCGCCAGCGTGTGGGTCGGCAGGCCGGAATAACGGCGGTTGTTGAGCACCATGCCGTGCTCGCCACCGGCATCGGTGCCGCCGTTGTCGGAAGAGAACAGGATGATGGTGTTGTCGAGTTCACCGATCGATTCCAGAAATGCGGTGAGCTTGCCGACGTTCTGGTCCGCGTTGTCGAGCATGCCGGCGAAGGCTTCCATGTGGCGTGCATACAGCGGCCGGTTTTCGGGGTCGGTGTCGCCCCACTTCGGTGCGCGCGGGTCGGATTCGGGGAGCTTGGTGCCCGGCGGAATCAGACCCATTTCGATCTGGCGCTGGTGTCGTGCCTGGCGTGCCGCGGTCCAGCCGGCATCGTATTTGCCCTGGTACTTGGCGATGTCGGAGGGCTTGGCCTGCAGCGGCGCATGCATGGCGTTGTTGGCCACGTACAGGAAGAACGGCTTTTCCGGGTTGCTCTCGCGCAACTCCTTGACGAAGCGGATACCCTGGTCCATCCAGTCGTCGCCGGTGTAGTAGTCGCGCGGATATTCATCGACCGGCAGCACCTGGTTGTTCAGCATCAGGCGCGCCGGGAAAAAATGATTGGTTTCGCCGTCCATGAAGCCGTAGTAGGTGTCGAAGCCGCGCTGCGATGGCCAGTTGTGCTTGGCCCCGCCGGGCACATTCTCGGCGGCCGGTGTGTTGTGCCACTTGCCGACCATGATGGTCTCGTAGCCGGCGGCGCGCAGGGTTTCGGGCAGGGTCGCGGCTGCTAGCGGGATTTCACCGGAGTAGCCCGGATAGCCAGGGTGGTTGTTGGCCAGCCAGCCGGTGCCGACCGCATGGGCATTGCAGCCGGTCAGCAAGGCGGCACGCGCCGGTGAACAAATCGCGTGGGTCGTGTAGTGGGTCAGGCGCACGCCGCGCGCGGCCAGCGCATTGATGTGCGGCGTGTCGATTTCGGATCCATAGCAGCCGGGATCGGACCAGCCCATGTCGTCCATGAAGACGATCACGATGTTGGGCGCGCCCTTCTTCGCGGTCTTCCGCTCCGGCCACCAGGGGGTGGATTCTTCGCGGGTGCGGCCGATGGTGCCGCCGAATTCTGATGCACTTGTGCTCATGGCTGGTTCCTCTTTGCTTTCATGGTTTTCAG
>JANPGJ010000392.1:0-2255 GCA_031423955.1 Burkholderiales bacterium | reverse complement strand
GCCGCGATCCGGGACATCGCGGCGTTCCTGCTGCCGCGCCTGATTGTCGCGCCAGTCGCGCTGCCGGTCGTGGTTGTCGCGCCGGTCTTCCTGGCGGCCGCCGTTGTTGCGCTGCTCCGCCTGGCGGCCGTCATTGTCGCGACGATCCTGCTGCTCGCCGCGCTGCGCCTGGCCACGGCCGCGGTCATTGCCGCTGTTGCCCTGGGCGAATGAAAGGGTGCCGCTTGTCATGCAGGTGACCACAAAGGCGCTGATCAGCAGCTTGCGCATTTGAATCTCCTGTCTCTAGAGGCACGCCAGCTGCGCGGACGCAAGAACCCGCATGCCGCTTCCAGTGGCGCGATGCGGACGGAAGGCACTCAGCGCCGGTTCTGCTCCCTGGCCTCGTCCTTGATCGCCTTGCCGCCTTTCTCGATATCGCGGCCGGCGCCCTCGATGGTGTTGCAGCCGGCAAGGAGGCCGCTGCCGGCAAGGATCAGCGTGGCCAGAAGCATGGTGATCAGGCGTTTGAACATTTTCGTCTCCGGTGTTTGATGGTGTGCATGAACCACCAGGCAGTTCTACGCAGGAGCGTTCGCCGCTTCTGTGCGCCAACGCACGTAATGGTGCGGCAGCGAGCGCAGGCGGCCGATGCACGCGCCTCAAGCGCGGCGTCGACGTGTCAGCGTGAGTGCGGCCATGGCGAGAGCTGCGAGCAGCGCGCTGGCCGGCTCGGGAATCGCATTGCCGCTGGTGACGAGCGGGGCAAACGGCAGGAATTCAACGGCAACGCCGCCGTTCGGACTGGCCAGCACATCGAGACCGCCGCCCAGGCTGTCGGACCCGGACGGCAGTTCGGTACAAGTGCCTGCAAGGCTGTTGTGGATCAGCGTTACCGCGCCGACATCGGCCAGGGCCCGGCCGCACAAATCGCTGGCGTTGGCGTTCAGGCTGATGCTCGCCAGGGCGAGAATGTTGCCCAGAAAGGTTGTGTTGTCGTCGAGGGTGGCGGAACTGCCCACATTCCAGAAGACCCCGGCCCCGGCGCCGCTATTGATCATGCGCACCAGGGAATTGGGCGAGGTGATCAAGGTGCTCGGCATCTGAAACACCCAGGCGGCGTTCGCGTTTCCCTGGCCATCGAGGGTCAGGGTGCCGGATAGATTGGTGGTACCGGCGGTCACGGTATAGACGCCTGGCGCCAGTGTCAGGCCGGTCATGTCGGCCAAGGCCAGCGTTGTTCCCGCGCCCAGCGAAGACAGGTTGTTGCGTGCGCTGGTGAGTTGTATTTGCGCCTGCCTCGCGTTCGGCGAACCGGCGGTGGTACCGGCATGCACCTTGCCGCCCGCCACCTGCGGATCCGAGACCGCGACGCCAGGTGCGGAATTGAAGCCGGTGATCGCATTGGCCGCGCCACTCGACCACACGCCGACGTTGCCGACGATGCTGCTGGGTCCGACGTTGGTCACCGTACTGGCGCCGAGCACCGTGAAGGCCGCCAGATCACTCCCCAGCAGTGGCAATGCCGCTGCAGGTTTCAAAGCACCCAACGCCACCCCCAGCGCGGCCAGAATCGCCAGCGCGGGTTTGAGATTCGTATGCATATCGATTGCTCCTTGTGATGAACGATTGATCATGGACGCAATCAATCATTGCGATCCGGGCAGGAGTCGTTCTCGTACCGTCTTGACTTGATTCAAGGCGTGCGACTCCGCGATCCGCGGTACCGGAGCCTGTTCAGTGAGGAACCGGTTCAGGGCTTTACGCAATCTACGCACGGGCGAGGTCATGGTCTGTGCGGCGGGGCGCGCACGGCCGAAGCAATGCCTGGTCAGCACCCTGCTGATGCCGCCTCGATAGCCGTTGCAACCAGCGCTGTCGGATCGCACGGGCGCTGCGAACCGAGGCGGCGGGTGCCGGCGCGGGAAGCGTCGCTTCAAGGCCGTTGCGGTAGTGCGCATCGACCTGCGACAGGATCACGCGCCACCTGATGCGCCGGGTTGACCGCAAAGCGGCTGCGCAGTCGGTCCGCGATCGAACAATTGGCCTTGCGTCCACGCCTGGCTATGTGCGGCTGCGCACGGTATGGGTGCGGCGGTTTGCCTAAGCTGCAACCGGCGATTCGTTCCGCATCCGTGCGCCGGAGCGGGTTGCCGGCACGCCATCAGACGGCGTTTGCCTGGGTATCCCATCCAACATGCAACAGGAGAATCAACATGAGTCAACTGCAGGCATTTTCAAATTCGCCGGTCAAGGCCTCCAGCATCATCGGCACC
>JANPGJ010000391.1:0-2056 GCA_031423955.1 Burkholderiales bacterium | reverse complement strand
GTCGGCCCGCTTGTAGACCTCCTTCACCAAGGCGGGTACCTCGGCATCGCTCACCGTGAGCGTGGCCGCAGCCTGCGCCGCGGTCGCGGAAGCGGCCAGCATGCCACGGCGCTTCTCCGACACCAGCAGTGCGCGCAGGCGCTCCTGTTTGTAGGCATCGCGCTCGGCGTCCAGGCTGGCCGTGCCGACCACCGTCATCTTGAGCGCCGGCCGGTCGGCGAGTGCACGAGCCACCTTGTCGAGCCCCGCTGTCGCCTGTGGCAACAAGGCAGCCGAGCCCGGCTCAAACGCCACCATGCTGAGTTCGTCACCGCCACCGCCAAACGCACTCGCCAGCAGGCTGAACGGGGCCGTGATCGCTTTGACGACCAGGTTCACGATCACCTTGAAAATGATCGGGCCCAGGCTGAACTGCGGGTCGTTCAGCGAGCCGCTGATCGGCAAGTCGATGTCGATCACACCGTTGCGGTCGGCCAGCAGTGCCACGGCCAATTTCACCGGCAGACTGGCAGGCGCGCCATCCACCTTTTCGCCGAAGGTCAACTGGTTCAATACCACCTTGTTGCTGGCAGTCAATTGCCCGTTGGGCAGCACCAGGTAGGCCACGTCCACGCTGAGCTTGCCGCGCTCGATGCCGTGGCCGGCGTACTTGATCGTGTAGGGCGACAACGGGGGCAACTCCAGGTCGCGCACGATGCCCTTGATATCGAGCGCCAAGGGTGTGGCCAGCGGATTGATCTTGCCCAGGATTTCCAGCGACGCGGTGCCTTCGGCGCGGCCTCGCAGTTCCAGGTCGGCCAGTTGCGGCTGGCCCTGTGGCGCAACCGACGAAAAGGCGCTGAGCTTGCCCGTCAGTTCGCTCAGGTTGGCCGAATAGTTGGGCTTGATGAAGCGGTCCGAGAAGAACACCTTGCCGTTGATGAGTCCGACCGGGCCGATGTTGATGACCGGCTCCATTCCCGTCGGTGCCGAGGGCGCTGCTGCCTGCACGACGACCTGACCCACGGCCGGTGCGCTCGCCGCCGCCTGTGCCCCGGCCGGTGCAATGGCGGTGTCGGCCTTCACCAGGTTTTGCAGGTTGATGCGCCCACTCTCGTGCACGATGATGCGGGCGAAGAAATCCCCCAGCGTGGTTTCGGTGACGGCCAGTCGTGTCGCAACGCCGGGGGCCAGCGCCAGATCGATCCCGCGCAGGCTGAGGGTCTTCCAGTTCAGCAGTTCCTCGGCGATCTGAAGGCCGCCGTTGCTGGCCGCCAGGCTGTTGGCGCGAAAATCCTCGACCACCGCATCACCGCGCACCTGGGCGGACGGACCGTTCGCGCCGACGGCATACCGGAAATCGCCCTTGAACCCGGCATCCGCACGCAACAGTTCGATGTTCAGCCCGGCGCCGAAATATGGCTCGAAGACATGCACCGGGACCTGTGTCGCCACGACATTGCCCTGCGCCATGACAGGTGCCCATTGCAGGTTGCCACGGTAGTCGAGCTGCCCCGGCTCGCCACGCTCGGACTTGAGCCTGGCCGACAGTTGCACCGGAATCGGCTTGGCGCCTTCAGGCCGCAGGTCCCGGGCGAGAACCTTGATCGCAGACAGCCCGAAGGCCACCGGCTTGTCGCCCGCCTCATCGCGGAATCGCAACTCGCCGCCATTGACCGACAGCTCGCCCACCAGCAGGCTCCATGGCGCCTGCACCGGTGCTGCAGGCGGCCGGCTCTTGCCCGCGCTTCCAACCGGCGCCTGTGCCGGTACTGAGGCGGTGCCCTTCGACACCAGCCAGTCCTCGAACATCCATCGCTTGTCCTGCGCCCGCGACACCGCAACACGCGCTTGATCGATGCCCAGCTTGCCGATCACGGCCGTGTGCCTGGCGAGGTCGATCTGCACCTGGCCCAGGCTGATCTGCTTGACTGCCGGAAGCTCGTTCGACGCACCCCCACGTCGAGGCAGCAGGGCGAGGTCCGACACGACCATCGACGGGACCGCGAGTGTCAGATCGGGCGCGGCCCAGGTGGCGTCGAACTCGGCCCGCAGGGTGCCATGCACCACCGGTTGC
>JANPGJ010000390.1:0-16210 GCA_031423955.1 Burkholderiales bacterium | reverse complement strand
GCCAGCGACCCCCTGGTTCAGGGTGCCGCTGGCGATCGTTTTGTCGTCTGCCCGGCATGCGGCAGCGAGAACGTGGTGGTCTCGATGCCGGGATCGGACAACCATGGCGGTCGCGAAGCCATCGTCGGGCTGCGTACACCGCCTTGAAGGCGGGTGCGTGATCGCGACTGGCCGGCAGGTCTACTGCACGCGGCCGATCTTGCGCGCCAGGCTGACCATCGCGTCGGCGTCCTTCTTCCAGAACGCGGCGAACTCGGGACCGTCCAGGTAGCTGATCGGAATCCGCACCTTTTCCATGTCGTCGCAAGCAGCAGGTTGTAGCCGTCCGGCGCTGCCTTGGCGACCGAGCCGTAGGCGATTGCGCCGCCGGCGCCCTGGCGATTGACAACAACGATCGGTTGCTTCAACACGTCGAGCAGATGCCTGGCCAGCGGACGCGCATTGAGATCGGCGGCGCCGCCTGGTGGCGTCGGCAGGATGAGGGAGATCGGTCGTTCCGGATAGTCGGCGCAGGCTGATCCTGAGGCCATTGCAAATATCAGTGCGGCGAGGGCGGGTACCAATGCAGCACGCATGCGATTCCTTCAAGTGAACTTTATTTTGATTGCAATTGCCCGGCGCTGCGGGTAGGTCGATCGGATGCTGGTCGTCAGGAATGCGGCGCGCCACAAATGGCGTGGCAATGGATCGGGCTTGGCGTTTTTCGCGATCATAGTATGGGCGATCTTGAATGCGTGCGGCGATGTTGCCGCAGTTGCCGTGCAGGCATCAGGTGTTGTGCAAGGTCTTGCGGAATTGGCTGTCCAACGGAATCACTGCGTGAATCGCGCCGCCACGTCTGGGCGATAATCGCCGGATGCTGTCGGCTGAAGAAATTTCGATCATTTTCCTGAGCCTCAAGGTGGCGGCGGCCAGCGTGTTGTTCAGTCTGCCGCCGGCAATCGCCGCGGCGCTGCTGCTGGCGCGCGCGCAGTTCCCCGGCAAGACCTTGGTTGATGCCCTGATTCACCTGCCACTGGTGCTGCCGCCGGTGGTGATCGGCTATTTCCTGCTGCTTAGCTTCGGCCGCCAGGGCCCGCTGGGTGGATTTTTCGAGCATGCATTCGGCCTGGTGTTCGCCTTTCGCTGGACCGGCGCGGCGCTGGCCGCCGCCATCATGGGCTTTCCGCTGATGGTGCGTGCCATCCGTCTGGCGCTGGAGGCGATCGATCCGCGGCTCGAAGCCGCGGCGCGCACGCTCGGTGCCAGTCGCGCGCGGGTGTTGGCGAGTGTCACCCTGCCGCTGGCCCTGCCGGGCATCATCATGGGAGGCTTGCTGGCTTTCGCACGCTCACTTGGCGAGTTCGGCGCCACCATCACCTTCGTCTCGAATATCCCGGGCGAGACGCAAACCCTGCCGCTGGCGATCTACAACTTCACGCAAAGCCCGGGAGGCGACGCCGCGGTGTTGCGCCTGTGCGCGATTTCGGTGGCGCTTTCATTGCTCGCGCTGGTGCTGTCGGAGTGGCTGAGCCGGCGCTCGCGCGGCGTCCGCATCGGTGACACGGCATGAAGCTCGAAGTCGCCATCGAAAAGCGCCTCGGAGCGCTGGCGCTAAAGGTCGAATTCGGTGCCGAGGCGCCGGTGATCGGAGTGTTCGGCCGTTCCGGGTCGGGCAAGACCAGCGTGGTCAATGCGATTGCCGGGCTGCTTACCCCGGACAGCGGGCGCATCGTGGTCGATCGCGAGGTGCTGTTCGATTCCGCCCTCGGCATCAACCTGGCGCCGGAGAAGCGGCGCATCGGCTACGTGTTTCAGGATGGCCTGTTGTTTCCGCATTTGTCGGTGCGCGGCAACCTCTTGTACGGCGCGCCGCGCACTGTCGGTGGTGCCATCGGCTTTGACGCAGTGCTGCAGTTGCTCGGACTGGCGGCCCTGTTGGAGCGCCGGCCGCCGGCCTTGTCCGGTGGTGAAAAGCAGCGCGTCGCGATCGGTCGTGCGCTGCTGTCGCAACCGCGCCTGTTGCTGATGGATGAACCGCTGGCTTCACTCGACAACCAGCGACGGCTGGAAATCCTGCGCTATGTCGAGCGCCTGCGCAACGAACTGAAGCAACCGGTGGTCTATGTCAGCCACGCGGTGGGCGAGATCACGCGCCTGGCCGACCATGTGGTGTTGATGAATGAAGGCTCTGTGCTGGCCCATGGATCGGTCCAGGAGATATTCAATCGCGCCGATTTGCGCCCGCATACCGGCCGTTACGAAGGCGGCGCGCTGATCGAGGCTGAAGCGGTGGCCCACGACGAGCGCTATTTCCTGACGCGTTTTCGTTTCGCCGGCGGCGACCTGGTGGCGCCAGGCATCGATACGCCGCTCGGAACGCGGGTGCGCATCCGCATCCGGTCGCGCGACGTGTCGATCGCGATGACCAGGCCGCAAGCGATCAGCGTGCGCAACGTTCTCGAAGGCGAAGTCGCTGCGGTCACCGACAATGGCGGCGCCATCGTCGAGGTGGCGGTACGCCTGGGCGGGATCGATGTGCCGGCGCGCATTTCGCGCCAGGCGCGCGACGAGCTTGCGATCGTGCCCGGTGCGCGGGTGTTCCTGCTGATCAAGGCGATCGCCTTTGACAAGCGCAGCGTCGGCTTTGCGGCCGCCTGAAACCGGTTAGAGTTGGGCGTTGGGCAGTGGCGGTGCGCCGGATGGCATCCGCGCCGCCCTGCGCTGCGTACAAGGCTGCAGACCGACCATATCAAGGAGTTCAACATGCATCGTCGTCATTGGATTTCCGTAGTAACCGGGTTTTTCGCCCTCGGATCGTCTGCCGGCCGCGCGCAGGACAAAAGCGCGGCCGCTGGCACCGTCAAGCCGCTCAAGAAGACCGCTGCCGAGTGGAAGAAGCTTGTTTCGGCAGACCGCTTTCACATCCTGTTCGAGGAAGGCACCGAACCGCCCGGCAGCAGCGCGCTGAATGCGGAAAAACGTGCCGGCACCTTTGTCTGCGCAGCTTGTTCCCTGCCGCTGTTCGACAGCGCGAAAAAATATGAGAGCGGCACCGGCTGGCCGAGCTTCTGGGAGCCGATCGCCGGCAGCCTGGGCACCAGGAAGGATTTCAAGATGATCCTGCCACGCACCGAATATCACTGCGTGCGTTGCGGCGGCCATCAGGGCCACGTGTTCGAAGATGGTCCGAAACCGACCGGACTGCGCTATTGCAACAACGGCCTGGCGATCAACTTCGTGCCCAAGGGTGACAAATTGCCGGAGTTGCGTTCTTAGCTCTCTGCTCTCCCTGGTCCCAGGATAGCCGGTTGACAATGCAAATCCGGATCAGGGCGCCAACAACCAGGTTTTCGAGCCTTTGGTGCCTGCACGCACGCACCCGGCGGTCAATTGACGACGAACCGCAACACTCGGCAAGGCGAGCCAACAGCCGGCTCTTGCCCGGCTGTGGCTAGCGGTAGGCTTCTTCCAGCGGGTCGGGCAGGGGAAATTCCTGTTTGAAATTCGCAGCCTTCACGGTATCGCCCTTGAATGTGACCACCAGGCGCTTCTGCCGTCCCCCGTTGGGATTGTTTGGGTCGACGCCGCCGAACACTTTCCGGAATTCGTGACCGATGCCGCTGCCTTCGTAGTATGAATAGGTCCAGCTGTCTTCGTCGCCAGTTCGGATCACCAGGGCAGGACGGCCGAGCCTCTTGTGGACCTCGGCCTTGGTGGTCTCGCCGGGCTTGATCTGCGCGGCGTAGCCATCGTCGAAATCGCGTCCCAGGCGTGTAGCGCAGGCGGCGAGCGAAATCGCCAGCACGACGGTTACACCAAGCTTCGTGATGGAATGGATTGTTTCTTGCATCATTGCTCCTCGCGTGCGATCTATCGGTCTACCACCGCATAAGGAAAGGATATTAGCATCGGGCGAAGGGGTACGCACACGGACCGATCGACGTTCGTGCAATCGGGCGGCGCATGGCTGGCATGGTCCGAGGTTGCGCGCGCTTGCCGGGTCTCGATCATCATTGCCTGGCCTTGTCGCCGGGTAGGTGAAGAAAAATCACAGGCGGCCAGGCGCTGGAACAAAATTGCCGAAGTGGTGGGCCGGCAAAACAGGAAAACCGGAATCCCGAATTGTTTGGCCGCTGCGCATACGCCTGCCTACTTGTTTTCCCTGACCAGCGCCGCCCACTTCGCGATGTCGCCGCGGATCAGGGCGTCGACCACTTCGGGGCGCGACGGCTGTGCCTGCATGCCGAGCGTCAACAGCTGTTGCCTGAGTTCGGGTGAATTCAGCGCGTTCACTGCCTCGGTATTGACGCGTACGATGATGGTGCGTGCCGTGGCGCCGGGTGCGACCAGCGCGTACCAGGTGGAAAAGTCGAAATCCCGGTAGCCGGATTCGATCATCGTCGGCACCTCCGGCGCCAGCGCCGGACGGCGCGCCGAGGTCACCACCAGAAGCCGCGCCTTGCCCTGCCGGTGCAGCGGCAACAGGCTCGGCAGGTCGCCGATGACGAGGTCGATTTGTGCGCCGAGCAGGTCGGCCAGCGCCGGCTGCACGCCCTTGTAAGGCACCAGGGTCAGCGGTGCGTCGATGCTTTTGCGAAATACGCTGCCGATCAACGGACCGAGCGTGCCGGCCGATCCGTAGTTGAGGCCGCCGCCGCGGGTGCGTGACAGTTGCGCCAGTTCCTGCACCGAGCGCACGGCCATGTCGCTGCGCAACAGGATGGCGAACGGGTTGTCGGCAATGAAGGTCACGCCGGCGAACGCGGACAGCGGGTCGTAGGGCAGCTTTTCGACGATCGAGGGGTTGAGCGCCAACGCGCCCATGGTTGCCAGGTACAGGGTATAGCCATCGGGTGCCGCCTTGGCCACCGCGTCGTTGGCGATCATGCAGTCGGCGCCCACCCGGTTGTCGACCACCACGCCCTGCTTCCACTGGCGCGCCAGTTTTTCGCCCAGTTGGCGCGCCACGATGTCCGGCGCGCTGCCGACCGGGAAGCAGACCACGAAGCGGACCGGCCGGTTGGGATAGTCGCCAGCGCTCGATTGCGCCCGCGCCGCGGCGAACTGGGCGCATAGCCAGACGGCGACCAGCAATTGCAACATGTGCCCGGACCACTGCCGAATTGTCCGGTTCGCTCGAACCTGCGCGCCGGCCGCCATTTCACATCGCCTTGGCAACCGCGCGCGACGCGATCACGCTCACCAGCGCCGCACGGTAAGCGGCGCCGGCGTGCATGTCGGCATTGATGCCATCCGGCGCCAGCTCGACCGCGGCGGCGGCGGCCGGGCTGAAATCCGCCGCCAACGCGTGTTCGATCGCGCTGGCGCGAAACACCTGCGACTTGGCGCCGGTCACCGCCACCCGCACGCCGCCCGCACTCCGCGCGACGAACACGCCGACCAGCGCAAAGCGCGAGGCGGGCTGCTTGAACTTGACGTAAGCGGCGGCCGGCACGCGCGGAAAACTCACCGCGATGATCAGTTCGCCGGGCGCCAGCACGGTCTCGTAGAGGCCGACGAAAAAGTCGTCGGCGGCGATGCTGCGGCGGTCGGTGCTGATGGTCGCGCCCAGGCCCAGCACCGCGGCCGGATAGCAGGCCGCCGGATCGGCATTGGCCAGCGCGCCGCCGAGGGTTCCCATGTTGCGCACCATCTGGTCGCCGATGCCGCCGGCGAGATCCGCCAGGGCCGGCAGCGCCGCCTGGACTTCCGCCGAATGCGCGACTTGCGCATGGCGGGTCATGGCGCCAATGGTGACCGCGTCGGCGCTGACGGTGATGCCGCGCAGGTCGGCGACAGCGCCCAGGTCAACCAGGCGCGGCACGCTGGCCAGCCGCAATTTCATCGCCTGCACCAGGCTCTGGCCGCCGGCCAGGTAGCGGGCATCACCAGTGGCCGCGCGCAGGGCGTCGGCCAGGTTGGCCGGCCGTGAATAGTCGAAGCTGTACATATGGATTCCTTACGCGCCGGCCGGCGGCATGCCGGCGGCCTGCTGCACCGCCTTGACAATATTCTGGTAGCCGGTGCAGCGGCAGATGTTGCCTTCGAGGCCATCGCGGATCTGCTGTTCAGTGGGCTGTGGGTAGTGCTTCAGGATCTGGATCGCCGACATCACCATGCCGGGCGTGCAGTAGCCGCATTGCAGGCCGTGGCATTCGCGGAACGCCTGCTGCATCGGGTGCAATTGTTCGCCGTCGCTGATGCCCTCGATGGTGGTGATCTCGGCGCCTTCGGCCTGCAGCGCAAGCATCGAACAGGATTTCACCGCGCGGCCGTCGAGATGCACGGTGCAGCAACCGCACTGCGCGGTGTCGCAGCCGACATGGGTGCCGGTCAGGCCGAGGTGCTCGCGCAACAATTGCACCAGCAGCATGCGCGGGTCGACGCTGGCGCTCACGGCAAGGCCGTTGACCTTGAGTTTCAGGGCGGTCGGGGTCATGCTTTTCCTTTGCCGGTATGCGCAGCCTGCGCCGCCTTGATTGCATCTGGCAGGCGCTGGTCGTTGCCGAGCGCCACCCGGCGCACATCGTCGCTGTCGGTGGGCTGGTGACCGACCTCCGCGCGCGGCGCCGGTGCCGCCACCACGCGATTGCCAAGCCGTCCGAGACCGCTGACCTCGACCTCGATCAGGTCGCCCGGTTCCATCGGCCGCGAATTCGCCGGGGTGCCGGTGAGGACGATGTCGCCAGGCATCAGGGTGATGTGGCGCGCCAGGTCGGCCACCAGGTAGTCGATGCCGAAAATCATGTCGGCGACCGCGCCCTCCTGCACCAGCACGCCGTTGCGCCAGGTGCGGATCATCGACTGCCGGATATCGATGCCGCCGACCAGTGCCGGGCCGACCGGGCAAAAGCCGTCCTGGCCCTTGACCCGCAGCATCGATCCCATGTCGGTATCGCGCATGTCGTGGATGCCGACGTCGTTGGCGGTGGCAAACCCGGCGAGGTGGTCCCATACTTCTTCGGGCTGCACGTTGCGCATCGGCCGTCCTACGACGGCGGCGATCTCGCCTTCGTAGTTGAGGTAGTGACAGCCTTGCGGCCGCACCAGTTCACCGCCATGGGCGTTGAGCGCGGTCACCGGCTTCTGGAAATAGGTCGGTGTCGCCGGCGCCGACGGCTTGCCGGTGAATTCGAATACCCGGCTGCGAAAATTGGTGTGCACGCACAGGATTTTCGACGGCGTGCACGGCGGCAGGTAGCGCACGCTGCTTTCGTCGACCACCCGGCCGTCGCCCAGTTGCAGGCCGCCCGCCACCGGTGTGGCCCAATAGGCGCTGCCTTGCAGCATGACATGCCGGAGTTCGCGGCGCGGACCTTGCAGGACGTTCATTTGATGTCTCCCTGGTTGCCGGCGCCAGCCGCGCCTTTGGCCGCCTGGATCGCCGCCCAGACCTTCTCGCTGGTGGCCGGCATCTCGATGCTGGTCACGCCCAGCGGCGCCAGCGCATCGATCACCGCGTTGATCACCGCCGGGATCGCGCCGACGGTGCCGGCTTCGCCGGCGCCCTTGGCGCCGAGCGGGTTGAGGCCGGTCGGCACCGCATTGCTCTCGACCTCGATATGCGGCATGTCGGAGGCACGCGGCATCGCGTAGTCCATCAAGCTGCCGGACAGCAACTGGCCGGAGTCAGGGTCATACACCACCTGCTCCATCAGCGCCTGCCCCAGGCCCTGCGCCACGCCGCCATGGATCTGGCCCTTGACGCCGACCGGATTGACCATCACGCCGACATCGTCGACCACCAGGTAGCTGACCACCTGCACGTAACCGGTGTGCGGATCGACCTCGACCTCGCAGACATGGGTGCCGTTGGGCCAGGTGTCGTTGGTCGGCACGAAGGTCGCGGTTTCGTACAGGCCACCCTCGAATCCCGGCGGCAGGCGCGCAGCGACGAACGCGGCACGGGCCACCTCCTTGAGCGACAACTTGCGATCGGTGCCGGCCACCCTGAATTCGCCGTCGGCGAAGTCGATGTCGCCGGGCGCGGCTTCGAGCAGGTGCGCGGCGACCTTGCGGCCTTTCTCGATGATGCGGTCGGCGGCCATCCACAGCGCGGTGCCGCCGACGACGGTGGAACGCGAGCCGTTGGTGCCCATGCCGAAGGCGACGCGGTCGGTATCGCCGTCGATGAACTGCACCTCGGCCGGATCGAGTCCGAGGCGCTGGTTGACGATCTGCTTGTAGATCGTTTCGTGGCCCTGGCCCTGGCTTTTGGTGCCCAGCAGGATCAGCGCACTGCCGCTCGGGGTGAAACGGATCTCGGCGAACTCGTGCTGGCTGGGCGAGGCCGCGCGCTCGATCGCGTTGGCCACCCCGAAACCGCGCAGCATCCCGCGTTCTTTCGCCGCGGCGCGCCGCTCCTCGAAACCGGCAAGGTTCGCCGCTTCGAGCGCGTGCTCGAAGCCGCGTCCGAACTCGCCGCAGTCGTAGGTCGCGCCGAATGGATTTCGGTAGGGCATCGCCGACGGCGCCACCAGGTTGCGGCGCCGCAGTTCGAGGCGGTCGATGCCGATCTCGCGCGCCGCATCGTCGAGCAGGCGCTCGATCACGTAAATTGATTCCGGCCGTCCGGCGCCGCGATAGGGCGCGGTGCCGTTGGTGTTGGCCATCATGCAGGTGACGGCGACATGCGCGGCGGGAATCGCATACATGCCCGACAGGGTATGCACGTTGGCGAAGGTCGCCAGCAGGTTGCGGTCGGACGACACGTAGGCGCCGACATTGGCCAGGGTGCGCACCCGCAAGCCCAGTATGCGGCCGTTCGCATCGAACGCGATCTCGGCATTGCTGACGTTGTCGCGCGCATGCTCGTCGGCCAGGATCGCCTCGCTGCGTTCGCAGATCCATTTCACCGGCCGCCCGAGTTTCCGTGCCGCCCAGGGAATCAGGCGATGCTCCGGATACTGCCAGCCCTTGGTGCCGAAGCCGCCGCCGATGTCGTTGGCGATCACCCGGATGCGGTGCTCCGGAATCTTGAAGATGTTCGCCGCCAGCGCATTGCGCACCCGGTGCGGGTATTGCACGTCGGCCCAGATGGTGTAGCGCTCGTCACCTTCGTCGTAGCTGGCGATCACCCCGCGTGGCTGCATGTAGTGCGCGTAGACCCGGCTGATCACGTAGCGGCGCCTGACGACGTGCGCGGCGCCGGCGAAGGCGGCGTCGGTGGCGGCGGCATTGCCGGCCTGGAACAGGTTGGAGACATTGTCCGGGCATTCGTCCCACACCGCCGCGGCCCCTGGCGCTGCGCTGGCTGCGGTGTCGGTGACCGATGGCAGCGGCTCATAATCGATGTCGATCAATTCGGCGGCATCGCGCGCCTCGAGCACCGACGCGGCGACCACCATTGCGACCGGATCGCCGACATAGCGGACGCGGCCGCTGGACAGGCCGTGGTGCGGCCTGGCGAACATCGGCGAGCCGTCGGGCCGCTTGCGCGGGATCGCGACCGTCATGGTGCCCAGGCCATCGCGCAGCACGTCCTCGCCGGTATAGACCGCCAGCACGCCCGGCGCGGCGGCCGCGGCGGCGCTGTCGATCGAGCGGATCCGCGCATGCGCATGCGGCGAACGCAGAATCACCGCGTAGGCCTGATTGAGCTGGTTGATGTCATCGACGAAGCGTCCCTTGCCGCGCAGCAGGCGCGGGTCCTCGAAGCGCGAGACCGATTGTCCGATACCGTATTTAGCCATTGCGAGGTGCCTGTATCTGGTGCGTTGATGGTGTGGCCAACCGGCGCTTAGCCGAGCGGGCCCTGGAATACCTGGTCGACGTAGGTGTCGGACAGCGGGTCGAGCACCTCGGGCCAGGGGCTGGCGATCCGGCGCCGCTGTGCCGCCGGACGCGGCCGCCCATCCCAACCCACCTGCTCCATGTAGTAGAACAGTTGCAGGCAGTGGCCGTCCGGATCGAGCAGATGTGCCGCATAGTCGATGCCGGGAGACAGTTCGGGAGGCAGCGTGATCATGCGCGCACCCTGGTGCTCGAACCACTGCACCGCATCGCGCAGTTGTCGATAGGTACCGACCTGCAGGCCCATCGACGCGCAACTGGTGTGTTCGGAAAGGCCGAGTTCGGTGCGCAGCGCGCGCGGCAGCAGCTTCACGCTGTGGTGCTCGTTGCCGTGGCGCATGAACACGCAGCGGTGGCCATGCCAGTCGACGCTCTCGGTGACGACGAAACCGAGAGTGTCGCGATAGAAGGCCTCGGAGACGGCGACATCGGTGACGAACAGGCCGACCGGCCCGATCTTGCTCACCTTGAACGGGCGCGGCAGCAACACCCCGCCAACATCGAATGCAGCACCGCCGTCGGCGTTGCCGCCGACGGCGAGGTCACGGATCGCATAGCCCGACAGGACATCGATGCCGCGCGCTGCCGCCTCGGCGGCCTCGGCCAGGTCGGACATTTGCGGCAGGGGCGCGGTTTCGTTGAAGCGGCGGTAATACATGTCGAACGGCTTGCTGCGACCGAGCAACCCGATCTGCTCGATGCCGTAGTACAGCTCGACGGTATGGCCGTCGGGGTCGCGCACATAGACATGCCAGTTGCTGCCCGGCATGTCGCGGCCGCTGCGGCGGATCTCCACCCCGCCTTGGTCGAAGTACTCGACCGCGCGCACCACTTCCTCGAGCGTGCCGACCTGCCAGGTGATCTGCGACAGCGTGATGTCCTTCGAGCCGGCGTCGTCACCGAACATCGCGCCCAGCGACTTGTGTGCCAGCAGGAACGAATGATGGTCGGTATTGTGGGTCATGAAAAACAGGCGGTCGTCTTCCATGTCGGTTGCCGCCCCGGGCAGCAGGCGGCCGAGCGAGGTTTCGTCGGTCAGCCGGAATCCGAGTTGCCGTCCATAGAAGTCGAGACCCTGGTCGAGGTTGCCGAGATTGAAGCCGAAATGCCCGAGGCGGCGGATGCGGAATGGCCGCGGATAGGCGATTCCGCCGACCTCGTAGTTGCTCTGGCGCATGCGAGTCTCCCTTCCTTAACTGTTCATACCCAGGTAGGCCTGCTGGATATGCGGTTGTGCGAGCAGGTCGGATGGCCGACCCGAACTGATGATGCGGCCGTGCTCCAGCACATACGCGGCATCGGCGATTTCCATCGATTTCTGCACGTTCTGCTCGACCAGCAGCACGGCCACGCCTTCCGAGCGGATCTCGCGAATGATCGCGAACATGTCGTCGACAATCGAGGGCGCGAGACCCAGCGAGGGCTCGTCGAACAGGATCAAGCGCGGGCAGGCCATCAGGGCGCGGCCAATCGCCACCATTTGCTGCTGGCCGCCGGACAGCTGGCCGGCAAGCTGCGCGCGCCGTTCCCTGAGTACCGGAAAGCGCCGGTACACGGCTTCGAGCGAGGCATCGCGGCGCGCGCGCGCGGCGGCGCGGTAGCAGCCGATATCGAGATTCTCCTCGACCGTCATGGTGGTGAACAGGCGGCGCCCTTCCGGCACCAGGGCGATGCCGCGCTCGCAAAAGCCATGGGCCGCTACCCGCGCCATGTCGTTGCTGTCGATCCGGATGCTGCCCGACTGGTAAGGCAGCACGCCGGCAATGGCGTTGATCAACGTGCTCTTGCCGGCGCCGTTGGGGCCGATCACGGTGACGATGCGGCCTTCCGCGACCTCGATCGAGACGTCCCATACCGCGGTGGCATCACCGTAGCCGACGTGCAGGTTGTGCACCTCAAGCAGCATTTTTTTGTCCGAAGTAGATCGCCATCACGCGTTCGTCGCGCATCACGTCCGCCGGCAAGCCGGTGGTCAGCAGTGTGCCTTCGTTCATCACCGCGACGCGGTCCGACAGTTGCACCACCGCGCGCATCAGGTGTTCGACGAACACGATCGTGGTGCCCTGGTCGCGGATCTGGCGCACCAGGCGGATCGCAATGTCGACCTCGGCCGGGTTCAGGCCCGACATCACCTCATCGAGCAACAACACGCGTGGCCGCGCCGCCAGCGCGCGCGCCAGTTCCAGCACTTTGCGTTCGCGCAGGTTGAGTTCGGACGGCATCGCGTCGGCGCGGCCGTCGAGCTCGCAGAATTTCAGCCAATGCAGCGCCTCCGCGCGCGCCGCGCGTGCGTCACGGCCGCTGAACAGTACGCAGATTTCGACATTCCGCAGCGTGCTCAGGTGGGCGAACGGGCGCGGAATCTGGTAGGTGCGGGCGATGCCGCGGCGCGCGATCAGGTGGGCGGGTTGGCCGCTGATGAGCTGGCCGTCGAGCCGGATGCTGCCACTGGTGAGCGGCAGATGGCCGGTGATCATGTTGATCAGGGTGGTCTTGCCGCAGCCGTTCGGGCCGATCAGCCCGAGGATCTCGCCATCATGGACCTCGAGCGTGGCGCCGCGCAGCGCCTGCAGGCCGCCAAAGGACTTGCGCACGTCGACCATCTGCAATACGGTCGGCGCCGGCGTTGCCGGTGATGCGGGCGCGCGTGGAGCAGCGGTGATACGGGTGGCGACGGCAGGTGGCGCCGGCGTGCCGCTGGTGCTGCCGGCATCGCCGTCGACGTCGTTGGCGCTTGCCGGCAGCCTGGTCAGGCGCCGGCGCTTGAGCCAGGTCGGTACGATGCCTTCCGGCAGCCACAACACCGCGCCGACCAGCATCAGCGCGACCAGGGCACGCCCCAGGATGCTTTGGCCGGAACTGGCAAATCCGAACAGCGCGACGGTGATCAGGGTGGCGCCGACCGCCGGCCCCAGCCAGTGGCGCGCGCCGCCCAGCACGCTCATCAGGATCACACTCAAGGGGACGGCGATGCCGAAGGTTTCGCCGACGGTCAGGAAGCCGACATAGATCGCGTGCACGCCGCCCACCATGCCGGCGATGCCGGACGAAAGTGCGAACGCAATCATCTTGTAGCGAAATGTCGGCACGCCCTTGACTTCGGCCACGTCTTCATCATCGCTGATGGCGTACAGACCCAGCCCGAGCTTTGAATGCGACACCGTCCAGGCGATCGCCAGCGTCGCCATGCACATGGCCAGACCCAGCAGGTAGATCGAGCCGGTCTGCGATTCGATGATCTTCGGCACCGGAACGGCCGACAGGAACACCCCCGAGCCGCCGTCGATCGGGGTGTTGAGGATCACGGTGGCGAGAATGAAGGTGACCGCCAGGGTCATCAGCGCGAACAGTTCGCCGCGCAGGCGCGGCAGCCGAAACACCAGCGCGCCGACGCCGCAGCCAAGGAGGGCGGCCACCAGTGCCGCCATTGGCAGGGTGGCGGCGAACGGCCAGCCGAACCTGGTCGCCAGGGTTGCGCTGGTGTACATGCCGGCGCCGAGGAACGCGGCGTGACCGAGACTGAAATAGCCGGCGTAGCCGGACAACAGCGACCAACTGGTGGCCAGCGAGATCCAGTAGAAGACGATATAGAAGAATGAATCGTAGAACGCCGGCAGGCCGGTTGCCGGCAGACACGCCATGACGAAGGCTGCGGCGCCGATGCCGCCGAGCGCGCGGCCGCGCGGGGTGCCTAAAGCCATTTCGGCTGCCACAACAGCACCGCGATCAGCACCGAGAACGACACCATCGGCGCCCAGGCCGGGCTGATGACCGCCATCGCCAGGCCTTCGCAGGCGCCGATCAGC
Organism: Burkholderiales bacterium; assembly: GCA_031423955.1. Taxonomy (GTDB): domain Bacteria; phylum Pseudomonadota; class Gammaproteobacteria; order Burkholderiales; family JAEUOS01; genus JAEUOS01. Next base: position 2,630 of record JANPGJ010000390.1, on the reverse strand, counting down.
ACACCGGCGATGAGTGCGCCGATCGGATTGCCGAGGCGGCCGATGATCACCACCGCGAACACCACGCCCAGCCAGGCCCAGATCTGTGACGGTGCGAGGGTCGAGATCAGGGCGATGAACACGCCGGCGACGCCGGCATAGGCGGAACACAGACCGGACAGTACATACGACTGGCGGCGGTGATTGATACCGAACGCAGCGGCAATTTGCGGGTCTTCGGCGGCCGCGCGCAAGGCCTTGCCGACATAGGTGCGGGTCAGCCACAGCCAGGTGGTCACGGCCAGAAAGGCCGCGGTGAGGAAGGCGGCAAGCTCGAGCGCCGGCACGAAAATCGGGCCCAGCTTGAACGAGGCGCTGCCCCAGGGTGTCTCAAAGCGGCGGAAATCGGCGGTCCAGAACCACTGGATCAGCGTTTCGATCAGCACCGCGACACCGAAAGTGACCAGGAGCGAGCCGAATTCATTGACGCTGAAACGCTTGAAAATCCAGTGCAATCCGAGACCGAAGACGAAAAAGCCCGGCACGATCAACAGCAGCGACAGCGCGGCATGCAGGTGCAGCGCGCTGCCGAGCTGATAGGTGATGTAGGCGCCGAGGAAGGCCAGCGCGAAATGGGTCAGGTTGACCAGCCGCAGCAGACCCCATGACAGGCTCAGGCCAAGGCCGAGCAGGCCGTAGAGTCCCCCGGCCAGGAGCCCGGAAATCAGGGCCTGGCCAAGCAGCGTAGCGCTGGGCATCGCGGCGTGCGCCGGAGTGTCAGGAACTCAAGGGTCAGGAAGTGACGATATTGGCGCCTGCAACCGCGCGCGGCCACACCACCACCCATTTGCCGTTCTGCACCTGTTTGACCAGCATCCGTCCCGGCCCGTGGTTGTTGGGGCCGTTGAAGGACAGCGGGCCGAACACGGTGTCGACGGTGCTTTTCTTGAGCCATGCGGCAAGCGCCTTGTCGTCTAAGCTCCTGGTGGCCTCGATCGCGCGCGACAGCAGATGAAACACGTTGTAGGTGCCGGCGGCCTGGCTGTCCAACTGGGTGTAGGCGATGCCGGCCTTGACGGCGCGCGCGCGGTACATCGGCGAAAGCTTGGCCACGCCGACGTTGGTGGAAAACGGTGGATGGTCCTCGAAAAAACTTTGCGCCAGCGCGTTTTTGGCTTCCGGCGAGGCCAATAGCGGCCCGGGCGACGGGTACAGGTAGTAGTGCAGCTTGGGTGTGTAGTCGAGTTTCTTGAGCGCCTCGAGCAACTGGTTGGCTTCGAGACCGAGCGTGCCAACCCACAGGAAGTCGGCGTTGGCATCCTTGACGCGGGCGGCGATGGAGGCGAAGTCGCGGTTGCCGAATTCATATTCGAGATACAGCGGCACCTGCAGGCCGCGCTGCTTGGCAACATCGCGCATGCCTTCGGCCATGAACTGGGCGGAGGGGAACTTGCTGGTCAGGACCGTCACCGACTTCGGCGGATTGGGCAGGCTGGCCACGCAATCGAGGATCACGCCGGGGTATTCGCGGCCGGTGTCGGGCCCGAACGGCGATGCCGGAAACTGCATTTCGTAAGTACCCAGCTTCGGGATGCCCATGCTGCTCTGGATGATGATCTTGCCGTAGCGCTGCGCCACGCCCATCGCCGCCAGAATCGAGTTGGTGCCGTAGGGGCCGACGATCAGGTCGACCTTGTCGGAAGTGATCAGCTTTTCGTACAGGCTGCGCGTGATCTCGGGCTTGGACTGGTCGTCGAGCAGCAACCACTCGACCGGCCGCCCGAGAATGCCCTTGTCCTGGTTGACGATGTCGATGAAGGATTCGCCTGCAATCTTGTGCAGCAGCGCGGTCTGCGCCAGCGGCCCGGTGAGCGACAGGGTGCCGCCGATGCGGATCGGCTTGCCGGCGGGCGCCGCATTGGCGGCGCCGGGCGCCAGACCCATCAGGAGTCCGCCGGCGATGCCGCCCAACACCTGGCGGCGCTGCGATTGTGCTGCGCGATGCGTCATTTTGTCTCCGGGATTTGAGGTTGTGTGCGGATCGATGCGAGCGATTTTCGGCAGGTTCGCGGCAGCGGCCGATTTCTTTCTAGTATCGCCATTGCGTTTGGGCTTGTAAAGAACTTTGCTGGTCCGGACCCAGGCACAGCATCGAGCGCGCTGGCATTGAAGCGGCGGCTGTGCCGGCAACCGCACCTTGTCGCCGGACGAACGCCGCAGTGCTGTAGGATCGGCAACGCAGCGTTGCGCGCCAGCGCCCGGTTCACCGGGCACCACGTGGACACGCCCGCGTCTGCATGAAGGCGGGGCGGGTCACCCGTGGCGACTTGCCGGCAGCAGCCTGATCCGGCTCGACTGCCGTTTCCTCTCACCTGAACTGGAGTTCGCATGGATCTCGGAATAGCAGGGCGCAAGGCGATTGTCTGCGCATCGACCCAGGGCCTGGGGCGCGCCTGCGCCATCGCGCTGGCGCGCGAAGGCTGCATCGTTTATGTCAACGGGCGCAGCGCGGAGCGGGCGCACCAGACAGCGCAGGAGATCGCGCAGGAAACCGGGGCGGTGGCGCATGGTGTCGCCGCCGACATCACCAGCGAAGCCGGGCGCGCGGCACTGATCGCGGCCTGCCCGGAGGCCGACATCCTGGTCAACAA
>JANPGJ010000389.1:0-5967 GCA_031423955.1 Burkholderiales bacterium | reverse complement strand
GAACGGGTAGGAAGAGATCACGACCCATTTCGAGCCGCGGGACTGGGAGAGCGAGATTTCGCTGCCGTCATGGGACTTGAGCTTGAACTCCGGTGCTGCCTTGCCGACTTCCGCCATGTCTTGCTCCCAGAGAAAAAGATTTGAAAGTTCGATCAACCGCCCGACCAGCATACCAAATTGCGGTCTGTTCGATCACGTGATCGCGCTGGCGGCTCACGCGCGGCGGATCGCAACGGTGTCGAGTTTCATGCGCTCGCGCACCGGCAGGGCGGAGACCGCAACGCAAGTGCGTGCCGGCTTGTGCGGCGCGAAGCGCCGCTCGTAGACCGCGTTGACCCGCGCATAGTCCTGCATGTCGGTCAGGTACAGCACCGACTTGACAACGTCCTGCAGGGTGCAGCCGGCGGCGGCGAGAATGCGTTCGGTGTTACTGATCGCCTGTTCGGTTTGCGCGATCACGTCATCGGACACGACTTGACCCGTGTCCGGGTCAAGCCCGCCCATGCCGGAGGTGAAGACCCATTCGCCCACCGAGGCGGCGTGCGAAAACGGACCGGGCGGATTGGGCGCATCGGCGGCGGTGTGCAATTTGATTTCAAGCATGCGCGATTCCCCTGGGGACGATTGTTCAATGGCGCGACGCCAGCGTGACCGCGTGTTTGGCAAGCCAATCGCGCAGGCTGCCGGCAGTGGCGAAGCCGGAGATGCGATCGACCACCACGCCATTGCGAAACAGCAGGGTGGTGGGCAGCGAGCGCACCGCGTAGCGTTCGCTCAAGTCGGCCAGCGCTTCGGCGTCGGCACGGGCGCTGGCAAGCCGATCACCCGCCTCGCGCACCACCACCGCGAGCATCGGCGCGAGTTGCCGGCAGATCATGCACTTCGGCCCGGTGAAGGTGAGCAGCAGCGGCAGTTCCGCGGTGGCGCAGGCGTCGAGCATGGCGTCGAACGCGGTGCTGGACTCCATCAGGGCGAGCGGGGCGGCGCCGACGGCTGGCTGCGAGTGCGGCGGCATTTCGGGATTCATGATCGCGGGTAGTTTCTGCCGCGACCAACGGCCCAATGGGTTCGATCGACCATCATGCGGCCTTGCTCCAGGCCTGGGTGTGGGCCTGCATGTAGTCCCCCAGAAAATCATCGGCGCCGACGTTGAGCGCGCCGTTGATCAGGTTGAACGCATTGCCGGTACTGATGGTCTCCAGGGTTTCGATCAGGTCGCCATCGGTCGCGCCGACCGCGCGCAAGGCATTGATGTCGGCACGCGTGATGCCGTGCGGATCGCCGTTGGCCTTGAGCGCGTATTCGAACAGCGCCTGCTCCTTGATTGACAGCCCGATGCCGCGTGCATCGAAGTTGAGCGCCGCGTCGATCTCGGATTGCGAGGCGCCGCTGTGCTTGAGCGCGGTGGCGTGAAAGGCCACGCAATAGTCGCAGCGGTTGATTTCGGCCAGCGCTGTCATCAGGGCTTCCTTGAAGCGCACGCTGAGCGAGCCCTCGGTCAACAGCGCCATCAGGCGCCGGAAATTCGCCATCCCCAGTTGCGGAAACGCGCTGTAGGCCTTGAACAGGTTGGACACCCGGCCCGGGCCGCGCACGCGCTCAAGTTCGTCGTACAAGGCCTTGCGGGCGCCGCTTGCCTTGTCGATCGGTACCAGGTCGATGAACGGTTCCGGGTCGTCCTTGCGGCTCCATTGGCCCATGGCAGTGCTCCGATGCGTGCGAGAGTTGGAGCGCCGATTCTAGTGCAGCGCCAAGGAGTGCGCACAGGCCGAAATCAGCGCACCTGCCGGAGACCGTTGCGCAATCGCGCGCCGGTGCGCCACAAGCCCGGTCGCGCATGCGCCTTGATGGACCAGCGTGGCAACGCCATCTGGCCCTCAGGCGGGTTGCGCCAGCGTCGGCGCCACATCGGTCAGCGTGACGCGCCGCATGTCCCGCTTGTAACGCTTGTCGTCGTAGGTCAGGCCGCGATGCATGGTGCAGCGGTTGTCCCAGATCACCAGGTCATGCTCGCGCCAGACATGGCGATAGACGAATTCACGCCGGGTCGCGTGTTCAGTCAGGTTGCGGATCAGCATCATCGCCTCCGGCCGTGGCATGCCGTGAATGGTGCCGATGTGCGCGGCGAGGAACAGCGACCGGCGGCCGGAACCGGGATGGCGGCGCACCAGCCGCTGCGGCACCGGCGCGAAGCCGGCGCGTTCCGACTCGGTGAAGGCGTCGAAGCCAAGCAGGGCGCGCGAGTAGATCAGGGAATGGTCGCACACCATTGGTGCGATCCGTTCACGGGTGTCGGCGGGCAGCGCATCCCAGGCCGCGCGCATGTCGGCGAATTCGGTTTCGCCGCCGGACGGCGGAATCACCCTTGCATGCAGCATCGAATACTTGGCAGGGGTTCGCTTGAAGCTGGAATCGGTATGCCAGAGCTGGTTGCCGAGATTGAACATGCGGCGGCGGTCGTCCGCCGCCAGCAGGGTGTCGTCGATCTCGAGGTTGGAAATATCGACCAGCTCGGCATGCTTGAGGCGCTGCTTCTCCATGCCTACCTGTGCCGGCCGGTCTTCCAGCGGCCCGAGTGCACGGCCGAACGCCAGCTGCTGCTCATCGCTCAGATGCTGGTCATGCAATACCAGCACCGCGTATTGGTCCATCGCCGCGTCGATCGCGGCGCACAGGGCCGGAGTGGGCGGGTCGCGCAGATCGACGCCGGTGACGACGGCGCCGAACAATGGGTGCAAGGGTTGGGTATGGAAAATCATGTTTACCTCCGCTGCGATGATGCGCGTGATTCTAGTCAATACCGGCGACGCCTCCGGGCTGCGCAAGAAGGCGCTCGAATGGTCTGTGGTTTCGCGGGCGTTCGGGTCGCCGGGCCCTCAATTGCGGTTTGACATTGACATCATCCTCCGATATGTTGCATCGCTGCGGCAACATTGTCTGACGGGAAGACGAATGGCAATTGATTTTTCGCTCGATGACGGGATTGCCGTCATCACCATCAACCGGCCCGAGGTGCATAACGCGCTCGATGCCGAGCACTACGATCTGCTGTCCAAGGCGTGGATCCGGGTGCGCGATGATGCGGACGTGCGCGTCGCCGTGGTCACCGGCGCGGGGCGCAAGGCGTTTTGCGCCGGCGCCGACATTCGCAGTTTCGTCGGCACGCCGCTGCCGCTTGGGCACACCTGGCTTACACAACGCGAACAGTTGCTCAACCGCGGCCTTGAAGTGTGGAAGCCGGTGATCGCGGCGGTCAACGGCTATTGCCTGGGTGGCGGCAGCACACTGATGCTCGCCACCGACATCCGGATCGCCGCCGACCATGCCACCTTCGCGGTGCCGGAAGTCAAACGCGGTCTGGTGCCAGGCAACGGCGGCACCCAGCGCATCCTCGGCCAATTGCCGTACGCGGTGGCGATGCGCTGGATGATGACCGGTGACGCGATGGATGCGAAAACGGCGGCGCACTGGGGCCTGGTCAACCAGGTGGTGGCACCCGACGATCTGATGGCGGCGGCGCTGGATGTCGCGCGGCGCATCGCCGCCAACGCACCGCTCGCCGTGCAGGCCATCAAGGAACTGGCGATCCGTTCCGAGGACCTTGACCTTGCCAACGGCCTGCGCATGGAACAGGTGACCAATCGTCTGCTGTGGACCAGCGCGGACGTGCAGGAAGGGGTGAAGGCATTCACCGAGAAACGCACGCCGAATTTCCAGGGCAGGTGAATGGTGACGAGCGTGATGACGCAACAGGACATCGTCGGCCAGTGGCGCCTCGTGTGGTTTCGCGAGCAGGCGCGGGATGGCGCCTGGAACGATGCCCTCGGCGTCGGCGCCACGGGCTATATCAGTTACACCGCCTCGGGCCACATGCAGGCCATGATAGGCGCGCCGGACCGCCCGCGTTTCCGCGGCGAATGGTCGTCGATTCCCGAGCGCGATCGCGCGCGATGTCTCGACCGCATGGTGGCTTACGCGGGACGCTACACGCTGGGCGCCGATCGCGTGCTGCACCATGTCGAGGTGTGCTGGATTCCCAATTGGGAAGGGCGCGACCTGGTGCGCCTGGCGAGTTTTCCTGCCCCCCATCAACTGCTGCTGCGCACCGAGCCGTCGACCGATGGCCGCGCGCGGCCGATGCAGGAAGTATTGTGGGAGCGCGCAGTCTGATGCAGGCCGCACTCGCCAATTTGCGGTCGCGGGATTTCGCAGGCAGCCGCGAACGCGCGCACCGGAGCGCTTTCGCGTTACGCTCGCCGTTTGCCATTGCGCGCGGAAGATTCAAGGAGATCGTGATGAAAGGGCTGCTTTCAAGCCTAGCGCGTAGCGTCGCGCTGATGTTGGTCCCGGTACTGCCCTGGACAGTGCAGGCACAGGCCCCCGCGTGGCCGTCCAAGCCGATTCGCGTCATCGTGCCCTTCGCAGCCGGCTCCGGCACCGACACGATTGCGCGCACCGTGAGCGAGCGGCTGGCCAGGCAACTCGGCCCGCCGCTGATCATCGAGAACCGGCCGGGTGCCGGCGGCACCATCGGCTCGGCGTTGCTCGCGCAGGCCGAACCGGACGGCCATACGATCATGGTGCATTCCAATTCGCATACCGTCACCCCGGCCACCTACCGCAACCTCAGCTACGACCCGATCAGGGATATCGCCGGGGTGATTCCGCTGGCGGGCGTGCCGATGGTGCTGGTGATGTCGCCGTCCAAAGGCATCCGCACGCTGGCCGAGCTGGTGAAGGCAGCCAAGGCCAGGCCTGGTTCGATCAACTACGCCTCGGCCGGCACCGGCGGCGCGACCCATCTCGGTGCCGAGCGTCTGCGCCTCGCGGCGGGATTCACCGGCACCCACATTCCGACCAAGGGTTCCAACGATGCACTGACCGAAGTGGTCGCCGGGCGCGTGGACTATTACTACAGTCCGATCGGCCTGGCGCTGCCGTTCCTCAAGGCGGACCGGTTGGTCGCCATCGCGGTGAGCAGCGCGACGCGTTCGGCCGCCCTGCCGGAGGTGCCGACCACGATCGAAGCGGGATTTCCCAACACCGACTACGGTGTGTGGATCGCCATGTTCGCCCCCGCCAGGACCCCGCGCGCGATCATCAATCGCCTCAATGAGGAAAGCGCGAAGGCATTGCGCAGCCCGGAGGCGCGCGAGAAGTACAGCACCCTGGTGATGGACAACATGATCATGGGCGTCGAGGAGTTCGCCGCCTTCCTCAAGCGTGATTTCGAAGTCAACGCCGAACTTGTCAAGGCGGCGGGGATTGAACCGAACTAGGACGCGAGTTTGCGCGCCGCCCGGAATCCTCCCAACTGCCGCCAGAGCCGCCCACACCCATGTCCACCGTGCCTGCCAAGTCCTTTGAACCCGAAGCGTTCCGTGCCGAAGTGCGGCGCTTTTGCGCGGAGCAGTTGCCTGCGCACTTGAGGCACAAGGTGCTGCACAACCTCAACCTGGAGAAAGAGGACTATTTATGCTACCTGCGCCTGCTGCACCGGCATGGCTGGGTAGCCGGCCATTGGCCCGCGCGCTACGGTGGCTGCGACTGGACGCCGTTGCAACGATTCATCTTCGACGAAGAGACCGGCGAAGCGGGGGCGCCGTGGCTGATTCCCTTCGGCGTCATTTTCGTCGGCCCGATTCTCTATACGTTCGGCTCCGAGGCGCAGAAGGCGCGCTTCCTGCCGCGCATCCTCACCAGCGAAGACTGGTGGGCGCAGGGTTACTCCGAGCCCGGCGCGGGATCGGACCTTGCCGGATTGCGCACGCGCGCGGTGCGCGATGCCGATCATTACGTGGTGAATGGCCAGAAAATATGGACCACCTATGGCCACTGGGCGGACTGGATGTTTTGCTTGGTGCGCACCAGTGAGGAGTCGCGTCCGCAACAGGGCGTTTCTTTCTTGCTGATCGACATGAAGTCGCCGGGCGTCTCGGTGCGGCCGATCCGCACCATGGACATGTA
>JANPGJ010000388.1:0-5082 GCA_031423955.1 Burkholderiales bacterium | reverse complement strand
CGGCCGCCATCATCTCCAGACGCGACAGCGGCAGCGAGCAGGCAAAAAACGGATGCCCCTGGTAATGCACGCCCTGTTCACGCACGTCGAGCAGGGCCAGTTCGCCGCCGGCGAGGAGGCGCTCGCGGACTTCGCCTGCGGTGATCGCCTTGCTCATGCCGCCGCTACCCGCGCTTCGCGAATGTCGGTGTGCGGAGGAAAGATCGCCCAGGCGTTTTCCGCCGGCTTGTAGTACTCGCGCCGCGCCAGTTGTTCCAGGCCCAGCCCGTACATGTGGAAGTTGAGCAGCGGCGCCTTGATGTGGATCGAATGCAGGTCGTCGGGCATGAACGACACGCCGGAGCCCTGGCACACCACATGGCTCTCGCCCTTCTCCTTGACGCCGTTGTCCGCCGTGCGGTCGTAGAAGCGGTTGACTTCCTCGCCGCTGACCCCGACGATCACCGCCCAGGTGGTGTGGTTGTGCGCCGGCGTGTCATAGATGCCCTGCGCCGCATTCGCATACAGCGCAAAGCGGTGGTCGGCGTCCTCCGACAGGCGGTACAGGCAGGAAGTGCGCTGGCCGCCCGGCGCCGGCGGCGGAAAGTCGTCCAGCGTGAACAGGTCGGTGCGCGCCGCCAGTTGCATCAAGCGCTGGCGGATTTTCGACAGCGAATGACGGTTGACGCCCTCGCCCTGCTCGATGGCGCGAATATCGGCCACCGCGGCGGCCACCTCGTGTGCACGCTCCTGTTTCCTGTCCATGTTCGCTCTCCTTGTTCAGTTGTCAACCTTGACATTCGCATCACGCACGATCTTGCCCGACTTCGCGATCTCGGCCCTGAGGAATTCAGCCGCTTCCTCGGGGGTGTTGCCCACCGGGTCGACACCCAGGGTCGCAAACCGCTCGCGGACCTCGGGCGAACGCATCATCTTCCCGACCTCGGCCGCCAGGCGGGCGACGATCTCCTTCGGGGTGTTGCCCGGCGCGATCAACATCGCCCAGCTGCCGTACACATAGTTTGGAACGCCGCCTTCGATGACGGTCGGCACCTCGGGTGCGGCGGCGGACCTTTTTTCGGTCGCCATCGCCAGCGCGCGGATCTTGCCGCCCTTGACGTGCGGCATCATCGATGACGGCGTGTCGAACATGATCTGGATCTGGCCGCCCATGAGATCAGTCAACGCCGGCGCCGTGCCCTTGTAAGGCGCGTGAACCATTTTCGTGCCGGTCACGCTCATGAAGTATTCCATCCCCAGGTGGGCGGCGGCACCGACGCCGCTCGAACCGAAATTGATCTTGCCGGGGTTTGCCTTCGCATAGGCGATGAGTTCCGCCAGGGTCCGTGGCGGGAAGCTGTTGTTGGCGACCAGGATCAGCGGCGCGGCCGATGCAAGCGATACCGGCACCACGTCCTTCAACGGATCGAACGGCAGCTTGCCGGCATACAGCGTGGCGTTCACCGCGAATGCCGCGATCACCATGCCCAGCGTGTAGCCGTCCGGCGCCGCCTTGGCCACCATGTCGGCGCCGATGATGCCGTTGGCGCCCGGCTTGTTCTCGATCAGCACCTGCTGGCCGAGCGCCGCCGACAGCTTTTCGCCGACCGCACGGGCCATGGTGTCGGTGTAGCCGCCCGGGGTGTAGCCGACCACCATCCTGATCGGCCGCGCCGGCCAGGTCTGGGCGGATGCGCCATTACCCAAGCACGCGAGCGCGCTGCAGAACAAGCTGGCGATGACCGGACCTGAAAACCTGCGCATGTCGCTTCTCCAATAAGCAAGATTTGCGATGATGCCATGAAAGCCTGCCGCGCCAGTGGCGGCGACGCCCGGATCATCCACTCGCAACGCGGCGCGAAGTCCGGCCCGGACAGTGCCGCCGCAAGCAACGTGCGGCGGCAGTGCTTGCGCTATGCGCCGGCATCCGGCGCGATTGATGGTCGCAGGTATCGGGTTCGATGAAGCGTAGGATGACGCCGTCAAGCACAAACGAGACGCCGCCTCATGAACATCGCCAGCTATGCCGACTTGATCAGCGCCGCCAATGCCCAGGCCGAACCGCAGCGCCTGCTGTTCGTGTTCGCGCGCGCCGAGTTGCCCGACGATGCCACCGAACAGCAGAAACAGCGCTTCGCGGCCGGCGAGGGCGGCGCCCTCGCACCGGTGATGTGCGTCGACAAGCTGCCCGCCGAGCAACCGCACTTCGACGGCCTGGTCAGTGAATCGAAAAACACCGGCATCGACTGGGACATCGTGTTCGTGACCACCATGTCAGGTCGCGCCGGCATCGCGCCGGGCAGCGACGAGGCGACCCAGGCGCTCAAGATGATGGTCGAAGCGGTCAAACAGGGGGCGATCGGCAATTTCCTGGCCTTGGACCGCAGCGGTACGGCGGTTAGCCTCGGCTGACAACCGCCCTGCCTCCGGCAGTGCGCGAGGCCGGCATGCAATCTTGAACCGGCGCCTTCAGAATTCGTTCTGGATGCGCCGGTAGTCGCGCGCCAGTTGCAGATTGGTGCGCACCACATCCTCGGAGAATTCCGCGGCCTCGGGCGACACCCGCGGCAGGGTTGAAAGGTCGGTGTCGTGGTTGACCTTGGTCGACGACGGCACGTAGAAACGTTCCGGAATGACCCGGCCATCGATCACGCAACTGTGCCGCACCACCGCATAGTCGTGCACCACGCAGTTGAACAGCACGCTGTTGAAGCCGACAAACACGAAGTTGCCCACCGTGCAGGGCCCGTGCACGATCGAGCGATGCGCGATGGTGGTGTTCTCGCCGATCGACACCAGGCGACCGGCCTTGGAATGGATCACCACGCCGTCCTGGATGTTTGAATTGGCACTGATGACGATCGGCTCCATTTCGCCGTCGGCATTGACTTCGTCGGCACGGATCACCGCGTAGGGGCCGATGAACACGTTCTCGCCGACGATCACCTGGCCGCAGATGATCGCGGTGTGGTCGACGAACGCCGTCTCGTGCACCACCGGCGTATCGCCACGCGGATTGCGCCGGATCATGATTACTGGACCAGCGGCGTGTCGGCGGCCTCGAGTTCCACCCCGACCAGGGTGGCGGCGCCGGCAAGCAGGCTCAGGTATTGGCGCAGGGCGGTGACGAAGGCCTGCTGGCGCAGCGCCATGGTGACCGCGCCGCGCACCGCCTCGAACGGCTGCGCGACGCCGCCTTCGCGTTCCAGCACCTCGACCACATGCAGGCCGAAGCGGCTGTGCACCAGGCGCGGCAGCACACCCACCTCGACATGGCCGAACAGCTCGCGCGCGAACTCGGAGGCGCAGTCGGCGGCGACCAGCCAGCCCAATTCCCCGCCCTCTTCGGCGCTCGGGCAGTTGGAGAGCTTGCGGGCGGCAGCGCCAAAGCCGTCGCCGGCGCTGCCGTCGTGGCAGCGCACATCGAGCAGGCAGGCTTCGGCACGATTGCGCAAGGCGACCACATCGGAACCCGGGGTCACCGCAAACAGGATGTGCCGCGCCCGCACCCGCTCGCCGGAGCGGTAGCGGGCAGGGTTCGCCGCATGGTGCCGCAAACACGCCTCCTCGGCGGGCTCCGGCAACCGCAACTCCGTCTCCAGCAGGCTGTCGATCGCCTGCGAGGCCGCTTCGCTGATGGCGCCGTCGCCCGGCGCGGCATCGGCCGCATCGAGCAGCCCGGCGCGAATCGCCGCCTGGCGCAGGAGTTCGCTGCAGGCGCGCTGGCGCAGCTGTTCGGGCGCAAGCTGTTCGCCGGCGCCATGCAGCGCGATGCCGTTGACCCGGGCCACAGGGGGCGTGCCGGCCTGCGATGCAAACCCGGCTTCAAGCGTTTCGATGGACATCGTTCAACCTCCTTCTACGTCAGGCGCTGCGGTGGCTGGTTGTGCCCCGGCGGCAGGTTCAGGCGCCGGCTGCGCACCACCTGATAGGGGCGAAACAGGTACAAGACAGTGCCAAAGCCGCTCCACACATGCACCAGCCGGCTGAACGGAAACAACAGGAAGATCGTCATGCCGAACACGATGTGAAACAGGTACGGCCATGGCAGGTTGGCCAGGGTGTTGGCATCCACCGGGCGCAGGGTGACGATGCGCTGCGCCCAGTCGGCCAGAATCAGCATCACGCTGCCGTCGGCGTGCTGCCATGAGAACGGCAGGGTGATCAGGCCGACCACCAGTTGCACCCACAGGATCACCAGGATGGCGATGTCGGTGCGATGGCTGGTCAGGCGGATGCGCGGGTCGAACACGCGGCGGACCAGCAGCATGGTGAGGCCGACGAAGCACACCAGGCCGGCGGCGCCGCCGGCCACCACCGCGAGGGTCTGCGTGGTCGCCGCGCTCATGAATACGCCGTACACGGCGTGCGGCGTGAACAGGCCGACCATGTGGCCGAAAAACAGGAACAGGATGCCGAAATGGAACAGGTTGCTGCCCCAGCGCAACAGGCCGGCGCGTCGCAGCTGCGAGGAATCGCTTTTCCAGGTGTACTGGTTCTGGTCGAAACGCATCAGGCTGCCGGCGATGAACACCGTGAAGCAGACGTAAGGGTAGACCTGGAACAGAAAGCCGTAGACGCCATTCATGACAATGCTCCTTGCACCAGGTCGCTCTTGCGAACCATGTGGATGGGTTGCGGCTCGCCGGGCCGCGCCTGCCCCTTGGACGAGCAGCCGTCGAACACCACCGGCTCGGCCCAGCTTTCGTCGAGCGGCATCTCGGGCGCGGGCACGACCGCCTGCGCCTTCTCGCCGGCCAGTTCGAGCAAGGCGCCGAGAACGCTCGCATACGGGCTGCTGCGATGCTGCAGGGCGCCGAAGATGGCGTTGAATATGTGCGCCATTTCGGAGAGGAAGGCGCGCGCTTCGACCGCCGGCTGGGTCGAGACGAATTCGAGCACCGCCGGCAGGTAATCGGGCAATTCACCTTCGGCCAGGATAAGGCCTGCCGCTTCGTAGGTCTGGCCGAGATCGATCAGCGCCGGGCCGCGGTCGCGCGAGTCGCCGTGCACATGCTCGAACAGATGCAGCGAGGTGGCGCGGCCGCGATCGAACAGTTCCACATAGTCGGCCTCGATGTCGAGCGGATCGCCGCGACCGAG
>JANPGJ010000387.1:0-2596 GCA_031423955.1 Burkholderiales bacterium | reverse complement strand
GTCCACCGCCCCGACCTCGCGCCTGATCGCGCTCGGCTGGATGGACTCCGGCACGCGCAACATCTACGCCAAGAAGGCCGTCACCACGCCAGGCGACCTCAAGGGCATGAAGATACGCATGATGGGCAACCCGCTGTTTGTCGACACCATGAATGCGATGGGCGGCAACGGCGTGGCGATGGGCTTCAACGAACTGTATTCGGCATTGCAGACCGGCGTGGTCGACGGCGCGGAAAACAATCCGCCGACCCTGCTGGCGCAAAACCACTACACCGTGAGCAAGGTCTACAGCCTTACCGGTCACCTGATCATTCCGGAGATCTTCGTGTTTTCCAAGCGCACCTGGGACGCGCTGTCGAAGGATGATCAGGCGTTGCTCAAGAAACTCTCCGCCGAAGCGCAGCAGGAGCAGCGCAGGCTGTGGGATGCGTATACCGGCGAGGCCGAAACCAAGCTCAAGGCCGCCGGCGTGCAGTTCGTGCCGGCCGACAAGGCGGCGTTCTACAAGGCCACCCAGCCAGTGCGCGACAAGTACGGCGCCAAATACGCTGCGCTGATCAAGCGCATCGAAGACACCAAGTAGGACCACCCGCGGTCAGTCCCGCGCTGACAGCAATCCGGCCCCGCGCAGCGCAGGGCGCCGGCTTGCTGCCGTCACGGGAATGACTTACCAGTTTTCGTTGAATCGCCGAAGCTTGGCCGTTTGGCCGGGAGTACTCCTTGACACTGAAACAACGCTACGCCCGCCTGATGGAAGGCCTGTATCTGGCATGCATCGTCATTTCCGGCCTGGCCATCGTGGTGATCACCCTGATCATTCCGTTTGGCGTCTTCATGCGCTATGTGATGAACAATCCGCAGTCCTGGCCGGAACCTGCCTCGGTGGTGATGATGGTGATGTTCTCGTTCGTCGGCGGCGCCGCGGTCTACCGCGCCAATGTGCATGTCGCCGTCGAAGCGCTGCTCAATGCGGTCAGCATCGCGCAAAAGCGCCTGATGCTGATCGGCGTCGACCTCTGCATGGCGGCCACCGCCCTGTTCATGACCGGCTACGGCGCGCATCTGTGCCAGATCACCTGGAACCAGTCGATGGCGGAATTTCCCGGCCTGCCGGTCGGCGTGGTCTACATGCCGATCCCGATCGGCGGCTTGCTCACCTTCCTGTTCCTGATCGAACGGGTCTGGATCGGCCCGCCACCGGCGACCTCGATCATGTACAGCGACGCCGCCAGCGAACTGGAGTAGACGCATGGACATCCTGATTCTGCTCGGCTCCTTCGCGCTTCTGTGCGCGCTCGGCGTGCCGGTCGCCTACGCACTGGGCCTCGCCGCGATCTGCGGCGCGCTGTGGGTCGACATCCCGCTGGAGGCGGTGATGCTGAAGATTTCCGACGGCACCGACGACTTCGCGCTGCTGGCGATCCCGTTTTTCGTGCTGGCCGGCGCCATCATGGCCGAGGGCGGCATGGCGGCGCGGCTGATCAATATGGCGCGCATCTTCGTCGGCTTCATCCGTGGCGGTCTGGCCCTGGTCAACATCCTGGCTTCGTCGCTGTTCGGCTGCATTTCCGGTTCGTCGGTGGCCGATACCTCGGCCATCGGTTCGGTGATGATTCCGCAAATGGTCAAGGCCGGATTTCCGCGCGTGTTCGCCACCAACGTCACCATCTGCGGTTCGGTGCAGGCGCTCCTGATCCCACCCTCGCACAATGCGGTGATCTATTCGCTGGCCGCCGGCGGCACGGTGTCGGTGGCGCACCTGTTTCTGGCCGGCATCCTGCCGGGCATCCTGTTCGCCCTGTGCCTGATCGGCCTGGTGCTGTGGATCTCGCACAAGCGCGAATATCCCAAAGGCGAGGCGGTAGCCCTCAAGGATGTGCCGAAGATCGTGGTCGAGGCGCTGTGGGGCCTGGTCACGGTAGTCATCATCATGGGCGGCATCCTGTCGGGCGTCTTCACGCCGACCGAATCGGCGGCGGTGGCCTGCGTTTATGCCTTCCTGGTCACCTTCCTGGTGTATCGCGACTACAAGTGGCGCGACCTGCCGCACCTGGTGCACCGGGTGGTCAAGACAGTGGCGATGGTGATGATGCTGATCGGCTTTTCGGTCGCCTTCGGCTACATGATGGCGATCATGCAGATTCCGGCCAAGGTGACACAGTTCTTCCTCTCGATCTCGGACAACAAATACGTCTTCCTGCTGCTGGTCAACATCCTCCTGCTGCTGCTTGGCACCTTCATGGACCTGGCGCCGATGTTGCTGATCTGCACCCCGATCTTCATGCCGGTGATCGCCAAACTGGGCATCGACCCGGTGCATTTCGGCATGATCATGATTTTGAACCTGGGCATCGGATTGATCACCCCGCCGGTTGGCCCGACACTATTTGTCGGCTGCGCGATCGGCAAGGTATCAATGGAAGAAGTATCGAAGGAGCTATGGCCGTTTTACGGCGCGATGTGCCTGGCCTTGCTGCTGGTGACCTATGTGCCGGCGATTTCGCTGTGGCTGCCGGGCCTGACGAAATAGGGGCTGGTCCTCGCTGATTGAAGACTGCCCCGCACGCCGGCACGCAACCACCGGGTGCGCGCGGAC
>JANPGJ010000386.1:0-1520 GCA_031423955.1 Burkholderiales bacterium | reverse complement strand
ACAGCGTTTCGGTTTCCAGATGCATCGGTTCGGTCAGCAACATCTCCCGCAGGCGCTCGCCAAGCGAGGTGCCGCCCGGCTCCCGCGTCACCACGACCTCAAGGCCGCGAGCGCGCAAGCGGGTGGCAGTCGAACTTATGTGGGTCGACTTGCCGGCACCGTCGATGCCTTCGAAACTGATGAAGCGGCCCCGATTCAAGTCACACCAGGACGATTTATGGTCATGATTTTGTTCAATAATTCATGTTGACGACAAGTCAGCCGCCGCGCCGCTGGTACTTGTTCACGGCGCGATTATGGGCCTCGAGTGTCGCCGAGAATTCATGCGTACCGTCGCCTTTGGCGACAAAGAAGACCGCATCGGTGCGTGCCGGATTGAGCGCCGCCTGCAGTGCCGCAAGTCCAGGCAGCGCTATCGGCGTCGGTGGCAACCCGGCACGGGTATAGGTGTTGTATGGGCCGTCCTGCTGCAGGTCTCGTTTACGCAAATTGCCATCGAAGCTGCTGCCCATGCCATAGATCACCGTCGGATCGGTCTGCAGAAGCATGCCGCGCTTCAGGCGATTGACGAAAACGCCGGCGATCAGCGGTCGTTCGCGCGCCTGGCCGGTTTCCTTTTCCACGATCGAGGCCATGATCAGCGCCTCATAGACGTTGGCATACGGCACCCCGGGCGCACGTCGACCCCACTCGGAATCCAGGCGCCGCTGCATCGCGCGATAGGCACGTCGCAGCACTGCCGTGTCGCTTGCGCCTTTGGCAAACAGATAGGTGTCGGGAAAGAACAAGCCCTCCGGATGGCGGCTCTGCCCACCCGGCTCGGCGCGCACAATCGCTGCAAGCAACGAGGCATCACTGCTGCCCTGGGTCGTATGGGTGACACCTGGGTGGGCATCGAGCGCGGCGCGAAACTGGCGAAAGGTCCAACCTTCGGGAATCGTCAACTCCTGCAAGGTCACGTCGCCCCGCGTCAATTTTTCCATCAACTCGAGCGGCGTTGTGCCTGACTCGATCTCGTAGCTTCCGGCTTTGATCCTGGTGTCGCGATTGGTCAGGCGCGCCAGCAGCACCAGGGCATCCGGGTACACCGGCATGCTACCGGCGGCGAGCCGCGCCGCAGCACGCATCGAGCTTCCGGGCGGAATCGTGAAATCGACACTCGCGACACCCAGCAAGATGGGCCGGCTGGCATACCACCAGAGTCCGGCTGCGGCGCCTAGAACACTCAAAATCCCCAGAAAAATCAGCGCCTTGAATATCCGCAACATGAAACCATCTTGGAAAAGTCAGTCGCTATAATAGCTGCGCTAAAGGACTTTGAATATGAGTGATTCCGCCATCCTCCGCGTTTCCATCCCAGGCCAGGTCCGGCTTCAGTCATTTGGCGTGATCGAAGTCACCGGTGCCGACGCCCGCAGCTTCTTGCACGGCCAATTGAGCAATGACATTCTCCATTTGCCACCAGACGGCGCGCAATGGACCGCCTACTGCTCCGCCAAGGGGCGGATGCTGGCCGGCTT
>JANPGJ010000385.1:0-10480 GCA_031423955.1 Burkholderiales bacterium | reverse complement strand
TGTTGACGCGCGACCCTAAGGCGCCGATGTAGAAGGCCGGCGACTTCAATGCTTCGAGCAAGGCCATGTCGTCGAGCTTGGGGTCATGGGTTACGGCGACCACCGCGCAGTGCGCATCAAGATTCAATTGCAGCACCACGTCGTCGGGCATGCCGGTCACCAGTTCGGCATTCGGCACGTTCCAGTCGGCGCGATATTCCTCGCGCGGATCGCACACGATGACCGAATAGTCGAGCGCCTGCGCCATCTCGGCCAGGTAGCGCGACAACTGCCCGGCACCGATGATCAGCATGCGCCACAGCGGGCCATAGATCACCTTCAAGGTATTGCCGTCGAACGCGGTCTTGTCGGCGCGCGAGGCGCCGGAGATGGTGACCGCGCCGGTATTGAGGTCGATGGTGCGCATCGCCAGTTCGTGGCGCTCGGCACGCGCCAGGATGTCTTCGACCCAGGCGGTTTCGGTGACCGGTTCCTGCACCAGCTTCAAGGCGCCGCCGCATGGCAGGCCGAAACGCGCCGCTTCCTCGGTGGTGACACCGTAACTCACGATTTCCGGCTTGGTCGCCAAGAGCGGGGCATTGCGGCAGCGCTCGATCAAGTCGTCCTCGACACAGCCGCCCGAGACCGAACCGACGATCTGGCCGTCGCCGCGGATCGCCAGCAGGGCCCCCGGCGGGCGCGGCGCGCTGCCCCAGGTTTCGACCACGGTCACTAGGTTGACGGTCTGGCCGGCGCGCCGCCAGGCGAGAACGGATTTGAGTACGTTGAGATCTACGCTGTCCATGATGTTTCCTTGCTGATGGAAATGTGATTGTACGTCTACACGGCATTCCTCCCGGCTCTGAAGTCGCGGCTGTCGCATACCACCAGGCTGGCCTTTCCTGCCCGCAATGCCGCCGCCCGGGACTCGACCATCAGCAAACGATCGCCCCGATCGCGGCCCGGTTTGCCGATGGAACCCGGGTCACCTGCCGCATGCACGGCGGCGATCGCATTGACTAAAATCTCCGCATCGGGAATACTTTGAAAGCATCGTGCCTGATATTGGCGTAGCGGCCATGACGTCGGCCTGTTTGACGCGTTGCGAGACAGGATGAAACAAATGACCGAGGGCAACAACGTGGCCGGATCATTGAGCCGATTCGGGCGCAGGCTCGGCGCGCAACTGGCGCCGCTGGTGTGCCTGATCTGTCTTTCGCTGTGCTCTCAGGCGTTCTCGCAGGTCTATCCCTCGCGCCCGGTGCGGCTGGTGGTGCCGTTTCCGCCGGGCGGCAGCACCGATGCGGTGGCGCGCCTGCTGGCACAGAGAATGGGTGAATCGTTCGGTCAGTCCGTGGTGGTCGAGAACCGGCCGGGTGGCAACCTGTTCATCGGTGCCGAGGCGGTGGCCAAGGCGCCGGCGGACGGGCATACTCTGCTGTTCACGCTCGATATCGTGTTCACCATGAACCCGTCGCTGTTCGCCAGGCTGCCCTACGACGCGGAGCGTGACTTCGCGCCGGTCTCGCTGGTGACCACGCAGACCATGTGGTTCGTCTCCAACCCGAAGTTGCCGGTGGTATCGATGGCGGAACTGGTCGCTTATGCGCGCGCCAATCCGCGCCGCATCAACTATGGCTCGGGGGCGATCGTCGGGCAGTTGACCGGTGAACTGTTGCGCACCCTGACCGGCGCGGAAATGACTTATGTACCGTTCAAGGGCAGCGCGCAGGCGCTGCAGGCGCTGTTGGCGGGGGATATCGACCTCGCGGTGGCGGACATCACGCCATTCAGCCCTCACATCGCCACCGGCAAGCTGCGCGGCCTGGGCCAGACCGGGCGCAAGCGTCTGGAGAGCATGCCTGCAGTGCCGACGATGGCCGAGCAGGGCCTGACGGACTTCGAGGTGATCGGCTGGTTCGGCATGTACGCACCGGCCGGCACCCAGCAACCGGTGATCACCCGCCTGAATGCCGAGGTGACCCGCCTGCTCGCGCTGCCGGACATGAAGGAGAAGATCCTCTCGTATGGGCTGGAGGCGAATTCGAGCACGCCGGAAGCGCTGGCGGCCCGCGCGCGTGAGGATGCCGCGAAGTGGAGCCGGGTAATCAAGGCGGCCGGCATCAGGCTGGATTGACGTCGGCCGGATCGGCGTGTTGCCGGCTTGCTTGCCGCTTGCATAGGCGAAATCGGCCTGTCGGGAGCCGAGAGTCTGGCAACCCTGCCACCGCGGTGCCGGTCGCGCGGGCAGCGTGCGCTCAGCGCTCCAGTTTGGTGATCTTCGAGCCCTCGAATGTCAGGTTGTACATCAGACCCTTGTTGGAAAAGATGAAGCCGATGATCGGCTCCTTGATCGTGTTGGTGTCGATCTCGCCGCCGGCGCCGAGTGTCGCCAGCGCGACGCTGCCGTCGACGCCGGCCTTCCAGCCATTGCTCTTGCGAAACGCCTCCAGAACTTTCGGGTTCATGAACAGGATGATCTGCGACTTCACCTGCGCGCCAAGCTGGAAGCCGATCGAGGCCGAGGCGGTGTTGTAGTAGGCGACCGGCTTGCCCTTGATCAGCAATGCGCCTTCGCCATACTCGCCACCGACGCCGACGCCGGCCTTGAGCACTTCGGGAAACACCAGCATGCCGGCAGCCTTCTGGGCCAGCGCCTTGCCGGCGCCTGACTGCTTGTAGAAGGTGTCGACCGCTTCGCGGGTCTTGGCATCGATCTCGTCACGGCTGGCGGCCCCGGCCGCACCAGACGGCAGCAGGTTGGCGAGGGCAACGATGATACTTGCGATTAGTGCTTTTGAATGCATGGCACGAACTCCCGAATCGACTTGAATGCGAGAGTGTAGCTGGCGCGCCCGCGAACCGCACTGGCAGCACGCCGCCGCTTGCCGCCAGCTGCCGGTTGACTTAATTCCCTTGCTGAGGAATACTTCATCGGGTGCGTGGCCGTGGTCGCGTGGCCGCGACATGTTCCGCGTAGAACGGCTCGCCGCATGCATGCGATACGCGGGTTGTAGGTGCCGTATCGGTGACGGCAGCCTGCCGGGGCGAGCCGGTGGCGAGCGGTAGAAATGCAGCGTTCACACCGTTCATCGGGATCGGCGGTGAAGATCAAATGAACAAGGGAGACAACATGCAAACGCTCCAGGTCGCCGCTCGACGCAGCGTCGTATCCATTTTTCTCATGCTCGCCGCCGGTCTGGGGGGGGCGGTGTCGGCGCAGGATTATCCGTCGCGCCCGCTCCAGATGGTGATGCCGTTTCCGCCCGGCGGCATTGTCGACATCATGGGTCGTGGTTTCGCCCAGGCGCTCGGGTCGCGCCTGGGGCAGCAGGTGGTGGTGGTCAATCGCCCGGGCGCCGGCCTGACCATCGGCATGGCGGCTGTGGGCCAGGCGGCGGCGGACGGCTACACCATCATCTACACCCCGGTGACGCCGATCACCATCCAGCCGCATCGCATGAAAAACCTGTCGTACTCGCGCGAGCAGTTCATTCCCTTGTGCCAGGTGTACGAAAGCCTGTTCTTCGTGGCGGTCGGTCCGAAGTCGCCGTTTCAGGATTTGCAGGCCCTGATCACGCACGCCCGTGCCAATCCCGGCCGGCTCCGCTATGCCACCCCCGGTGTCGGCAGTTCGCCGCACTTAGCTGGCGCCGAGTTGTGGTCGAAGGCCGGCGTGCAGTTGACCGATGTCCCCTATGCCGGCGAGGTGCAGGCGATGCCCGCGCTGGTATCCGGTGACATCGACCTCGGCATCATCACCACCGCGGGTGTCAACACCGGGAAACTCAGGCCGTTGGCGGTGTTCGCCGATGCGCGCTATCCGGCCTTCCAGAATGTCCCGACGGTTACCGAGGCCGGCTTGCCGGTGCTGCCTTCGGGTTACGGCGGCTTGTTCCTTCGTGCCGACACGCCGGCACCGGTGGTCGCACGGTTGTCCACCGCCTGCAAGGAAGCCGCGGGCGATCCCGCCTATCTTGAACTGGCGGCGCGGCAGTTTCAGCTGTCCAACTACGTTGATCGCGCCGGGTTCTCGGCGCGCATCGATGCGGACTTCCGCGCCAAGGCGGCGTTGTTGCCGACGCTGAAGCTGCCGGAATAGGGCCGACCGCATGCGCGTGCTGATCGTCGGTAGCGGTATCGCGGGGCAAACGCTGGCCTGCGCATTGGCCCGGCGTGGCATCGCTTGTGATTTGGTCGAAGTCAAACCGGCGTTCGACATTGCCGGCGCCGGCCTTTACGTGCAGGGCCCGGCCTTGCGCGCCTTTCTCGACATCGGCGTGGTCGACGCGATCGTCGCGGCCGGCGAACCGCTGGCCGACGATTATTCACTGGCCTGTGACGCGGCAGGCGAAGTGCTGGCGCGCCCGCGTTATCCGCGCATCGCCGGCCCGGACATTCCGGCGGTGGTGCCGATCCGGCGCAAGGCCTTGCACGACATCCTGGCGCACGCGGTAGAGCGCAGCGGCGTGGGCGTGCGCATGGGTGTGAGCGTGGCCGCGATCGAAGACGACGGCGCGCGGGTGGCGGTGCGCTTCACCGACGACCAGGAGGGCCTGTACGATCTGGTGGTGGGCGCCGACGGCATCCGTTCCAAAGTGCGCGCGCTAGTGTTCGGCGCGATCGAACCGGTGTTCACCGGCTACGCCAACTGGCGGGTGATCCTGCCACGGCCCGCCGGCCTTGCGCGCACCACCTGGATGATGGGGCGCGGCGTTTCGTTCGGCGTCATCCCGATTGCAAGTGACCTGGTGTATATCGGCGGGGTCAGCAAGGAGCCCGGCAACCCGCGCTACGAGCGGACGCAGTTGCCGGCCTTGTGCCGCAGCAAGTTCGCCGAGTTCGGCGGATTCGCGCCGGCATTGCTGGCGCAAGTCACCGAGCCCTCGCAGGTCGTGTACACGCCGATCGAAGAGATGTTGATGCCGGCGCCCTGGCACAAGGGCCGGGTGGTGGTATTGGGCGATGCCGCCCATGCGGGTACGCCGTACTGGGCGATGGGCGCCTCGATGGCGATCGAGGATGCGGTGCTGCTTGCCATGCTGCTCGAACGCAACGCAAAGGTCGCCGCGGTGCTTCCGGACTGGATGGCACGTCGCTTCGAGCGCTGCATGTTCGTGCAGAAAGGGTCGATGGAAACCGGGCGCCGTTCGCACGACGAATCGCCGGGCGCCCTCGAGGCGCGGGCGCACTACATGCGCAACCTGATGCAGGCCGATGTCGAACGGCGTTTCGCAAAATTGGCCGAGCCTTTCGTCTGAGACGGTGCTTCAGGATAGCTTGGCTGTTTCAACAGATGTCGTCATAAGAGGAAGCACAAGCATGGCTCAACAACCTGCACCAGTACGCCGCGTCGTCACCGAAAACGACGCTTCCGGACGCGCCCATCTGATCGAGGACGGCCTGGCGACGGCGGTCAGGACAGTGGCCGCACGGCCTGGCTACCGCGTCACCGACCTGTGGGCGACCCACGGCAGCCCGGCGCCGATCGCCGACCCGGACCGCATTGGCGAAATGAGCGGTGTGTTGCCGCCAAAGAACGGCACGGTGGTACGTATCATCGACTATCCGCCAGAGCCGCGCGATCCGGCTGAGCGCGAGCGGATGCAGCGCGCCGCTTTCGCGGCGCTGTTTCCCGATGCCGACCATCATCCCGAAGGCGGCCCGCATCCGGGCATGCACGAGACCGAGACGGTGGACTACGCGATCGTGATGGCTGGCGAGATATACGCCATCATGGACCAAGGTGAAACCCTGTTGCGCGCCGGAGACGTGCTGATCCAGCGCGGCACCAACCACGCGTGGAGCAACCGTTCGGATGAGTTTTGCCGCATTGCCTTCGTGCTGATCGACGGCAAACGCTGACATCGCGCCACCGGTTGCGCCCCCGGGGGGAGCGGACACCCTGGTGTTTGAATTGCGGCAGGCGCGCCGCGCCCGCGCACATGCGAGCCCGGGCTGCGATCAGCCGTTCATCGCTTTCACCGCCGGGCCGGCGCCGGAGAGTTCGCTGAAGCTCTTCGACGGTTCATCGATGATCTTCACATCCCAGTCTGGTTCGTTCATGAAAGCGTCCGGCACCTTGCCGACCCAGTGCCAGTTACCGAAGCGCGGCTCCCACAGACGAGGCTTCCACTCGTCGGTCAGGTAATCGGTATCGGCTGAATATTCGGACATGCCGCCGGCCGGGTTGTTGAGGTAGTAGAAGACCGATGACGAAATGCGATGGCGGCCGATGCCGAGGTCGCTGGTCCAGCCCTGGCGCTGCATGTGGTCGGCGCCGACCATGACCTCGTCGACGTTTTGCACCCCGAACGCGACGTGATGCCAGGAGACCATGCCGGTGCGCAGGAAAAAAATGTTGTGATGTTCGTTGCGGCCGTCGCAACGCATGAATGCGCCAAGGCCGCGCGACACATCGGTGAGGCGGAATCCCAGGCGTTTGGTGTAGAAGCTGACCGCGCGGTCGACATCCGGCACGCCGAACACCACGTGGTTCATGCAGCGCGGCTCTGCGCGCTTCACCCATCGGCGATGTGTATTCCAGCGGCGGATCTGGCCGGGCGCGTTTTCGGTCGAGGTCATCGCTTCCAGGGGCTGGCGGGCGAACAGGCGCAAGCCGAAAGCGATGCCGTTGTCGTCGCTGCTGTGCAGGGTGCCGTCGGCGTCGCGCGCGACCTTGCGGTCGGTCGCAAGGGAAGTCTCGAACGCGTCCAGCGCGGCCTGGCTATCGACACCCCAGATCACCTCGCGCACGCCGGGCGCGGTGGTGAAGTGCGGCGGCAACGCGGGGTCGTCGTTGCGGCGCAACAGCAGCGTCGAGCCATCTTCAAGTGCGTAGTCGACGCCACCAGCATCGCGGTGCGCCGCTGCCAGCCCGAAGTCATCGTAAAAGCGCGTCGCCGCTTCGAGGTCATCGACACCGTAGATCAGGGATTGGACGCCAAGTAGAGCCATTTCTTCTCCTGGGAAGCACGAATCGCACGCCACGTGCGGCAAAGCGGGATCATAATTCCCGTAACGAGGAATTGTCAACCAAGCGCCGAAGCGGTCGCGGTCCGTCGAGGCGAAAGTCGTTCCGCGTTTGCCTCCCGTTCTGCGTGCCGATTCTGGTTAAACTCGTTGCATGACCAAACCCAAGGCCGGGACTGAACCCAAAGCGTCGCCGCGCGGCCGCCCGGCCAGAGCGGTGACTGGGGCGATGCCGGCCCGCCGCGCACAAGGCAGGCCACCGAAGGCCGATGCAGAGTCCGCCAAGGCGCGCCTGATCGCCGCCACTCGAGCCCTGCTGCATGTTTCCAAGCCGGCCAAGATCACGCGTTTCGACATCGCTCGCGAAGCCGGCGTCGATCCGGCGCTGGTGCGCTACTACTTTGGCAACAAGTCGGAGTTGTTCAACGAGGTGATTCGTGCCGTCACAGCGGACTTGGCGCAGAAGCGCGATGCCGTGCCGAAGACCGGGCCGGTGATCGAGCGTCTGCGCGCCTATCTGGCAGTGTGGCTCGAGGTATTCACCGACAACCCGCATTTCCACGACCTGGTGGTCGAGCAGGTGTTCTATGCCGACGAGGGCGGCTCGCCGCAACGGCTCAAGAAGTTTGTCGAGCGTGCCTATCCGGAATTGCAGAGCCTGGTGGCCGAAGGTGTCGCTAGTGGCGAACTGCGCGAGACTGAGCCGCGCTTCGTGTATCTCGCGATCATCGCCTTGACTGAATTTTTCGCCACCGCCAGCCCGCTGGTGGAAGCCCTGTTCGGCAAGCGCGGCCCGGCGGGCAAACGGCGGGCCGACTATGGCGACTTTGCCGCCGGCTTGCTGATCGACGGCCTGCGTCGTCGCTGAGGGGCAACACCGCCCCGGTGTTCGCGCTGCTGCGGCGGTCTTGGCCCTTACCCAAGCTTCGCAATATTGGCTTCCCAGTGGCGGCCGTCGAATTCGAAGACCGCGGGTGCGGCAAGCGCCAGATCAAAGTCATCCAGAGTGCGGACATTCACGGTAAAGAGCTGCGGCGCCGCGCGCAGGTGGGTGAAGGTGTGGATACCGCAGCTGCCGCAGTAGTAGTAGTAGTAGTAGTAGTAGTAGTGGCTGGCGATGCCGGTGCCGAACTCGTAGTTCACCAGCTGCAGGCCGGCCGGGTGATCGAATGAGCCTGCGCCTTGCGGATTTCGACGAGCCTGATCCATCTGCCCCAAACCCTTGGCGCAAGCCATTGTTCAGCATATATTTCAGAGGGAAACCAGCATGAACCAGAGTCGCAAACGCGCCGCGAAGGCCGGGTGGCGGTCACCCAATGACGCGATCCGACGGCCGGTTGTGCGCGGAGGGTTCCAGGTTACGGAATTTCGCCTGTGCCGCGCCAGTGGTCCGGTTGCACACTGCGCGCTGGTCATTTGCCAATCAGGCATTTGGTAGGTATCATTTGGTAATTACCAAATGGAGCGCGCCGTGAATACCCTGATCGACACCGCCAAGATTTTCACAACCGGACGCAGCCAGGCAGTGCGCCTGCCCAAGGCGTATCGTTTTGCCACTGAAGAGGTATTTATCGAGCGCAAGGGCGAAATGGTGATACTTCGCCCCAAGCACGAAAAGGATCAGTGGTGGAGCAGTGTCGAAACAGCCCTGGCCCGCTTTGAGGGCATGCCTGTGAAAATTGAACGCCATCGCGGGCTGCTTCGAGACGATATTGAAAGCCTCGACTGATGGCTGGCCCGCGGTACCTGCTCGATACCAACATCTTCATCCATGCGCAGCGCGGTCACGCCAATGTGCTCAAGCGCATGCGCCGGGCGGGGCAGTCCAATCTGGTCTTGTCGTCGCTGGTGGCAGCCGAGTTGGCTTACGGCGTTGTAAAAAGCACGCACAAAGCCAATAACAAAGCGGCACTGGAGGCTTTGCTTTCCGCTTTTACGGTGGCGCCATGGGATGAGTCCGCCATGTGGTTCTATGCGGAAAATTTCCACCGGCTCAGATCGGGCGGCACTCCGATCGGCGAAATGGACTTGCTCATCGGTTGCCAGGCGTTGGCGCTTAACGCCACCTGCGTGACCAACAACACCCGTGAATTTGAACGGATTGAAGGTCTGAAGCTGGAGAACTGGGTGATATGAAGAGGCGGGCGGCTGGAGTATTTCATTTTTGGTGAGGCATGGAAATTCAACGCCCCGGATCATGCTCAATTCCCAAGAGATGCGCGCGCTGGAACACTGTTTTAAAGGCATCACCGATCCGCGCTGAAGCGAAGGGCCGCCGCTGTGGGAGGCGGCAGCGGCTGCGCAACAGGCGCAGAACGATCATCAGCGGGATTCGTCAGCCGGGCCCACACCAAGTCGAGTTCGATCAGCGCATCGCGTGGTGGGTGGGGTGGGGAGGCTCGTGCCTGATGCATGGGGTGCGATTCGGCGGGGCCTTTCTGCAAATCGCGTCGCATGCGGCCCAAAATCGGCGATTGACGGCTGCACCTGGCGTCAGCCAAAAAGGGGTTGGATTTCCTATCCTTGACACGATGTGGAGCTCACTCGCTTTCTTTCGGCTTGATTCGGCACGAGTCGATGGGTCAGATGCACCACTGAATCGCTGGCGCCTTTAGTCGCCACCTGCACGCCGGCCGAAACCGATTTTGCGGCTCATTAGCCAGCCTGCGACCTGCGTCGTTGCGATACCGTACAACCAAAGCGCTGCCGGAACCAAAACGCAAACGCGCTGGGGCCGGAGAATCCCAGCAAGTCCGCCATCTCCGCCAGCGACCGGTCGCTGTCACGGATTTGCCGTAGCGCGAATTCGCAGCGAATCGACGACATCAAAGCGGAGAAGCTCGTGTCCTGCACCTGCAGGTGACGATGCAGGGTGCGGCGGTCGATGCCAAGATGCTGCGCCACCTGGTCGGCGGTGCAGCGGCCGCCGGGCAGCAGCGCGGCGATCAGCTGGCGCGCCGAGTCGGCCGTGTTGGCCTGAACACCGGATAAGGCCTGCTCGAGAAAGCGCCGCGCATAGGGCGACATGCCGGATTCGTGGACAGGTAGCGGGGCGGCCAGGTCCTTCGCCGCACAGACGATGCCGTTGAAGCCGCTGTTGAATTCGATTGCCGCGCCAAACAGGGCGCGATGGCTGGTCAGATTTGTCGGCGGTCGGTGCGTGAAGCAGACGCGCCGGGGCCGCCACATGGATCCAAGCAACTCCGCCAGGATCCGGACCATCACTCCGACCGCCAGTTCGATCGATTGCCGCACCGATTGCGCGCCGCCAACCAGGAACTCCTCGCGGATCACGACCACGTCGGCATGGTCCTCGATGTGGGTAAACAACGAGGCGTTGAGCAGGCGCAGGTAGCGCCCGAGCGTATCCAACGCCTGTCGCGCGGTCGGTTCCTCGCGCAGCACGATGCTGATCGGACCAAGATTGGACATGCGCCGGTCGCGCGCCAGTCGCAGGCCGAAATCGTCCACACCGGCCGCTTGCGCGCTGGCTTCGAGCAGTTGCCGAACGGCAGCGACGCTGATGCGC